>JAYVJN010000060.1:0-3686 GCA_043769325.1 Acidobacteriota bacterium | reverse complement strand
ATCGCTTTCTGCTGTCGCTTCGCCACGCGCAAACGAACCGAACAGCGCGCAATAAGAAATGTGATTGCGCTGGCAGATTTCAATTATCTTCTCTTTTTCAGATACGCCTAAATTCATTGCTTTCCCCGCTTCACAAGTAAAGTTTGATGATGTGCCGCCACGCGCCAAGAATCTCCGTCAACTTTGCCTCAACCGTTCGGCTATGACGCGCAAAGCCAACGCTTTCACTTTATGGTTCGCATCTTCGCGGGTTTGCCCGTAAACCATCACGCCGGGCAAATCCACAATCTCAGCAATCCAACGCCCATCTGTCTCGCGCTCAAATTCGATTTTCAGATTCATGGCCTTGCGATCCTCAAAACTTGTGAAGAACTTACTTGGCTTTCAAATTGGGCTAACTCTCCACGCAAAGTTTCCATGTCGTCAATGTGGCGATGGAATCCATAAGGTGGCTTCCGTGCCAACCAATAACTTTCGTGTGTAGCCTCCAAAATAAACCTAATCACTGCAAACTGATGAAGTCGTTCCCTCAAGTCAACATCAAGACCGCCGCCGCCCAGTTGATAACTTGCAATCTGTCCGAGTAAGTCACGCTTGTTTTGGGGAAAAACCTGCTTTACAATTCTAATTGCCCAATCCAATCTTTCCATAGAAATATCGTGGATTTTCATCTCTTCCAGAATCTCACGCAACTCCGTTTCTGTTGGTTTCACTTGGTCTGGAAAGTATCGGTTGAGTTGTTCTTGTAGTTTGTCAATTTCGTTTTGCATACACATCTTCCTCTTGATAATTATTACCCTACGCTGCCTTCGAGTTTCATGCCTAACAGCCGTTGCGCTTCGACGGCGAATTCCATCGGCAGTTCGCGGAAAACGTCTTTGCAGAAGCCGTTGATGATGAGCGAAACGGCGTCCTCTTGGGCGAGGCCACGTTGTTGCAGATAAAAGAGTTGCTCCTCGCTGATTTTGGAAGTTGTGGCTTCGTGTTCGACGCGGGCCGTGTTGTTCTGGACTTCGATGTAAGGGAAAGTGTTCGCGCCGCACTTGTCGCCGATGAGCATCGAATCGCATTGCGTGTAATTGCGCGCGCCGTCGGCTTTGGGCATGATTTTCACCAGGCCGCGATAGCTGTTGTTGGAACGGCCCGCTGAAATGCCTTTCGAGATGATGGTTGATTTGGTGTTTTTGCCGATGTGAATCATCTTCGTGCCGGTGTCGGCCTGCTGCGCGTGGTTGGTCAGCGCGACGGAATAAAATTCGCCGATGGAGTTGTCGCCTTGCAGTATGCACGAAGGGTATTTCCAGGTAATCGCGGAACCCGTTTCCACCTGCGTCCAAGATATTTTCGAGCGTTTGCCGCGACACGCGCCACGCTTGGTGACAAAGTTGTAAATGCCGCCCACGCCGTTTTCATCGCCCGCGTACCAATTCTGCACCGTGCTGTATTTGATGTCGGCGTTGTCCAGCGCAATTAATTCCACAACCGCCGCGTGTAGCTGATTTGTATCGAATTTTGGGGCGGTGCACCCCTCGTTGTATGAAACGGACGCGCCTTCGTCGGCGATGACGAGCGTGCGTTCAAACTGGCCTGATTCCTGCGTGTTGATGCGGAAATAGGTGGAAAGTTCCATCGGGCATTTGACGCCTTTGGGGATGTAAACGAATGAACCATCGGAGAAAACCGCGCTGTTCAAAGCCGCGAAATAGTTATCGCCGACGGGTACGACGGTGCCCAGATATTGCCGGATAATATCGGGGTATTCCTGCAAGGCTTCGCTGAACGAACAGAACAGAACGCCATGCTTTTTCAGCTTTTCCTTGTAGGTTGTGGCGACGGAAACCGAGTCAAAAACCGCGTCCACCGCGACGCCCGCGAGCATTTTTTGTTCGCTCAAAGGGATGCCTAGTTTGTCGAAAGTATCCAGCAGTTCCTGGTCAACTTCATCCAGGCTCTTCTTTTTGACCTTCTGTTTGGGTGCGCTGTAATAGCTGATGTCGTTATAATCCACCTGCGGATAAGTCACGTTCGGCCAATGCTTTGGCTCAGTCATCGTCAACCAATGGCGATAGGCTTTGAGGCGAAATTCCAGCATCCAATCCGGTTCGTTTTTCTTGGACGAAATCAGGCGCACAGTGTCTTCGGAGAGACCTCTGGGGATGGTTTCGCTTTCAATATCGGTGACGAAGCCGTATTTGTATTCGCGGTTAGTTAAAAGTTCGATTTCACTCATGGTTTTATAATTTAACAGGCCCGGACGCCTTCTCCGGCGCGTCTGAGGAAAGGTTTGATTTGGTGAATGGTGGCGTCAACATTGGCTTCCGTGCCGATGAGTTGGGCCAAAGTGACTTGGGCCAGCGCATTCTGCACGACTTCGTGCAGACTCAAGATGACCGGACGGATGCCGCAATCGCCCGTATGCACGCAAGCGTCCAAAACGCCCGTGTAGCTCTTGCAGTGGTCATCCATTTCGTCGTCTTCCAAGACTTTGATGACTTCGTTAAGGCGAATTTCCGTCGCCGGACGCGCCAGTTGATAGCCGCCTTTAGTGCCGCGCGTGGACTGGACAAAACCTGCTTTGTTCAATAACCACAACAACTTGCCCGCGTTGGCGACGGATATGCCTTCGCGCTCGGCGATATTCGCCAGCGTCAACGACTCATCAAACGACAAATTCGCCAACTGTAACAGGCAGCGTAAACCGTATTCTTCTTGCGCCGAAATCTTCATGGTAACTCACGGAAGCGTTAGTAAATTTAGCTTCCTCAAGCATTCTATGAATACCTTACTTTTTCGTCAAGTTTCCATGCGCGATTTTGTGGCTGTGCTGCCAGATGCTGTGCCTGAACATATAATACCAGTTGACAGTGGGCAGTGGGCAGTAGGCAGTGGGCAGTTGTTCGCACTGCTGTAAACTCATGGTTTTATGGCGGATAACCCATTTCAGCAAGACCGCTAAGGCGTACCATTTAATGTAAACTGGTATTAATAGTTGCTGTGCCGGAAGGGTCTCTTTCGCGTCGGTTCCGGTCAACCACATCTTGCGGCGAAGGCCCTCCTACGGGTGTCTCAAACGCAAGAATCATCCCCACTACGCTAACTGCTCTCCCAACCGAAAACATAATAGTTGTGCTAGGCGCGGAAAAAGGGTTTGGCCGCGCCGGAATTTGCGGTTGCGCCACAGGCGCGGGTTTTGCCGGCGAAAACCGGTTCGGCGGTTGCAACAGCCTATCTAACGGGTTTGGTCTTGGCGCGGGCGGCGGCGGCGGTTGCTGTTGTTGTGGGGTTTCCGTGACCGCGCCGTCGGTTGTTTGCGAGTCGCTACGCAGATGGTCGGCGGTTATGGTCGAGACTACGGGGGGCTTCTGTAACAGCCCCGTCGGGCCGGTTAAGTTGAGCGGGTTATTGCTCACATAAACGTAGCGATTCCAGCTTTGCGGCTCGCCTGTGGCTGCGCTTGCCATTAACGGGTCAACGCTCACGAAACGGCCTTGCGCGGAGGACAGATACCGCGCTTGGGCGAAGTCGAGGCCCGTTTCGGCGTCCTCCTCGTATTCTTACCACAGAATAATTCTAATGAATTTGTTGTTTTCACCCCACCTTACCAGGCCCCAATATCTGAATTTTTTAGTTTTAACCAGACTGTCGAATATTTCCCGAATGGTCACATTCTTTAAGGAGATGGATGC
>JAYVJN010000059.1:0-7622 GCA_043769325.1 Acidobacteriota bacterium | reverse complement strand
AAATTCTCTAAGCCGATTGGCTGGAAGTTTTACGGAATTGCCGAAGACTTGGAAAAGGTCTTGGGAAGAAAAGTTGACTTGGCAACCGAAAAGATGATTGGCAAATATATCCGTGCCAGCGTGATGCGCGATTTGCAAGTGATTTATGAAGAAACCGAACAACGCTGACCGACTCCGGCATATTCTTGAGGCGATTGAAAAAATTACCAGGTATGTGCAAGGCTACGACAAGCAAGCCTTTCAAGAGGACGAAAAAACACAGGACGCCGTTGCCCGGCAAATGGAAATCATCGGCGAAGCAGCTACCAATTTGACACGGGATTTACGGTCAGAAAATCCGCAAGTTGCTTGGCAACTTGCAACGGCAATGCGTAATCGTTTGGTTCACGGTTATTTTGATATTGATGCAGAAATTGTTTGGGATACAGCGCAAAACGATTTGCCGATTCTGAAAGAGCAAATGGAAAAGATTTTGGAGAATTTGGCGTGAAAAAAATTACATTGCCAAACGCGCCCGAACCGAAGGGCCATTATTCGCCCGCCGTTGTGCATGGCGGGTTGGTTTTTGTGTCGGGGCAACTGGCGGTGCATCCTGAAACGGGCGAAGAAGTGACCGCGTCAATCGAAGCGCAGACGGAGCAGTGTTTACGCAATGTCGAGGCGGTTTTGCGGGCGGCGGGCAGCGATTTGTCGCGCGTTTTGAAGATGACGATTTACGTCTCGGACGAGAGTTTGTGGGGCGCGGTCAATGAGACTTACGCCCGCGTGATGGGCGCGCGCAAACCGGCGCGGGCCATCATTCCGGTCAATAAATTTCGCGGCGATTTCTTAATTGAAGTGGAAGCAATCGCCGCAGTAAAAAACGATGATTAGCCACAAATCACACGAATTGACATTAAGGGTTTTCGTGTTAATTCGTGTGTTTTGTGGCTGAAACTGTTTAGCTTATGAACTTAACGATTTACCAGGTTGACGCCTTTACGCGGGAAGTTTTCAAGGGCAATCCGGCGGCGGTTTGCCCGCTTGACGAATGGCTGCCCGATGAAACGATGCAGGGCATAGCGTTGGAGAATAACCTTTCCGAGACGGCGTTCATTGTGCCGCGTGGCGGCGACGAGTATGAAATTCGCTGGTTTACGCCGGCAACGGAAGTTCCCTTGTGCGGCCACGCGACGTTGGCGTCATCATATGTGATTTTTAATTGTTTAGGCGCAAACGGCGACACGGTGCGGTTTGTCACGCGGGAACGCGGCGCGTTGAGCGTAACAAAACAAGGCGATTTACTGGTGTTGGACTTTCCGGCCTTCCAGATTGAGGAATGCGCACCGCCGGCGGGTTTTGTGAAAGCCCTGGGCCGTGCGCCTCTGCAAGTCTGGCGCGCGCAAGGCACTTGGCTGATGGCGCGGTTTGCTGAGGAAGCGGATGTTGCCGGATTGACGCCTGACATGGCGGGTTTGGCGGGACTGTCGGCCCGCGAAATCATCGTCACCGCACGGGGCCGCGAGGCGGATTTTGTGTCCCGTTTGTTTGCCCCAAGCATCGGCATCCCCGAAGACCCCGTGACTGGCGCGATTCACTGCGCGCTCATTCCATATTGGGCGAAAGAGTTGGGGAAAGAGAAGTTATATGCGCGGCAATTATCCGCCCGTAGCGGCGAACTCTTCTGTGAACTTGCGGGTGAGCGCGTCAAAATCGGCGGCCATGCAGTTTTATATCTGAAGGGCGAGATTTACATTTAAGGCGGGAAAGAAAATTAACCGCGGATGAACGCAGATAAACGCAGATTGGAAAAGAGTTTAGCTCCGCGTTTATTCGTGAAACTCAGCGGCAAAATTTATAAAGAGGCATAATGACGGCATTACTTGAAATTAAAAACTTACACGCGGCGGTTGAGGGCGTTGAGATTCTCAAAGGCATCAACCTGACGATTAACAAAGGCGAAGTCCACGCCATTATGGGGCCGAACGGTTCTGGTAAATCCACCCTGGCGAAAGTCTTGGCGGGGCATCCGGCTTACGAAGTGACGCAGGGCGAAATTCTCTACGAAGGCAACAATCTCTTTGATTTATCGCCCGACGAACGCGCCCGCGCCGGTATTTTTCTGGCGTTTCAGTATCCGGTGGAAGTGCCGGGCGTCTCGAACGCGCAGTTTTTGCGTCTCGCCTACAACGAAAAGATGCGGCACACGGACGGCGAAGAACTCGACCCGCTAGAGTTTCAGGACTTGCTCGCGGAGCGGGCGAAAATCGTCGAAATGGACAAGAAATTCTTTAACCGTTCGGTCAACGAAGGCTTCTCCGGCGGCGAAAAGAAGCGCAACGAAATCCTGCAAATGGCGGTTTTAGAGCCAAAACTGGCCTTATTGGACGAAACCGATTCGGGCCTCGACATTGACGCGCTCCGCATCGTTTCGGCGGGCGTCAACCAGCTCAAATCGCCCGACAACGCCATCGTTTTGGTCACGCACTACCAACGTCTCCTGAACTACATCGTGCCGGATTTCGTTCACGTTTTAGCGTGGGGCCGCATGGTCAAAGAAGGCGGCAAAGAACTCGCGCTGGAACTCGAAGAAAAGGGCTACGACTGGATAAAACGCACCGCCGCTGCGCCACGCTAAACGACAGGGAAGCGATGATTTGTTTAATTTGTAAGCACCGGAAAATGGAGCGCGGCGCGACGCTGCTGCCCATTGAACGCAACCGCGAGATTTTGTTGATTACAGACATTCCCGCGCAAGTGTGCGCCAACTGCGGCGAAGCGTACATTGATGAAGATGTGGCGCGGGGCGTGCAAGCGTTGGCCCGCAAAAAATTCTCCGGCGAAATCAGCTACGCTGCTGCGCCCGATTCGCGCCAGGTGTCTGTTTTGCCGTATGTGGCTTAATGGCAATGAGTTATGTGGCGGAAATTGTTACAGCGTTGGCGAGACTGGCGGGCGCGTGAGGCGTACTACAAAGAGCAGTGCGCTCAAATGCTCGTGGAGTTGCGCCATATGAATCAGAACATAGCGGCCAACCAAGCTGAAACAGCGCGTTTGAGGGTGGAAACAGAAATCATTATATCTAGGATTAAAGCCGCGCTACAACAAATGGAATAGTGGCGCAAAAAGTTTGTGATGAAGGCTAAAACTGTGCAACTGCTAACCAAAGACTCTATTGAATCTCTCAAGAGGGAGAATAACGGCGGCTTTCGGCATCTTGTTGAGCAATATAAAGACGCCAAGAATCTATCGTTTATTCTCGAAAACTTAGGCTATTTGCCAGCCAAATTTGACGGCGGTTTTCTGTTTGATTTATTGAACCATGAAAACCCGAAGATACGGCTTTTAGCGGCGAAGAATATCGCTAAACTAAATAAGGTTGAGAATTTGTCAACCCTCTGGGCCGCTTTTCAGACGGAAACCGACACCTCGACCAGGCGCGAAATCGTTTCCGCTATTGGTAGGCTACGCAATCCGCTCAACAAAACATATCTGTTTGAAATCTTGGAAGATGAAGACCCGAAAGTTGTCTGCCAAGCCATTCGCGGGCTGTTGACGTATGAAAGTGATGTGCAAGTTGAGCGCAGGTTAAAGCCATTACTAAACCACCAAAATGAAATTGTCAGAACGGTAATTTACAAAGAATTTTTTGCCGAAAAGACTAAAAATGAAGCCGCGCTACCGCACCCTGAAACTTACGCCTTCCTGAAAAATGTTGTCGTAAACTCTGATGTTTTGGAAGCCCTTAAACTTGTTCCTGATGAAAGCATCCATTTAACTTTCACCTCGCCACCCTATTACAACGCGAGAGATTATTCAATTTATCCGAGCTATGAGGCGTACTTAGAATTTTTGGCAAGCGTTTTCCGAGAGACGCACCGGATTACTAAAGAAGGCCGATTTTTAATTGTCAATACTTCGCCCATAATTATTCCCAGAGTAAGTCGCGCCCATTCAAGCAGGCGGTATCCGATTCCGTTTGATTTGCATTCTTACTTAGTGAAGATGGGTTGGGAGTTTATTGACGATATTATTTGGCTTAAACCTGAATACAGCGTTAAGAATCGGGTTGGCGGATTTATGCAGCACCGTAAACCATTGGGTTATAAACCAAATACCTTAACCGAATACTTGATGGTCTATCGCAAAGAGACGCCGCGCCTATTAGATTGGAATATGCGTAGTTACCCGCAAAAAACGGTTGAGGAGAGCAAAGTTGGCGACAAGTACGAGACAACTAATGTCTGGAAAATCGACCCTACTTTTAACAAGATTCATTCCGCGGTTTTTCCCGTCGAACTATGCAAACGAGTTATTCAATACTATTCCTACAAAGGCGATTTGATTTTCGACCCCTTCGCCGGTAGCGGGACAGTTGGCAGAGTTGCGAAAAGTTTAGACAGACTCTTTTTCTTGACCGAACAAGAAGAAGAATACTTTAACTATATGCAAAGCAAAGCTGTTAATCCAACTAACGGCCTGTTTGACACGAAGAAAACCACATTTCTGGCTTCATTAGAAGAATTTGAAGCCTATAAGCAGGTGAAATAAATATGAATCTCACAAATCAAGTCATCAAAAACATTGTAACCCGCGTAATCAAAGGCCAAGATTATCGTATAGAGGTTGTCAATCTGATTAACGCGCAGTTTCTACAATTCGCCATTGGCTTCTTCAGAAAAGTGGTTGATGCCAAGTTGGATGATAAAGAAATAACGCTTGATTGGTATAGGCAAGCGTTTGGAAATCCGCAAAAGTATAGGCCCGAAGAAGTTGCTATTCATTATGGGCTGAATAAAAAGACAATCACAAATATGCACAGAAAAGCACCAAAAGAGGTCGTCATTGACGCCTCAAATCAGCATTTTGATAGTCTGTGCGAACTCATCGAAAGCCTTGTCAATAAACAAGATGAAGTGGATATAACACTCACAATTAAACTTCGCGGCGTAAGCGCGGACTTCACAATGAGTGAGAGTTTAATTGTCATCAATACTTTAGCCGTCAAACGGGCTGCCTTGCGCGGTGGCGCGTGGGCCAGCGCGGGAAAGAGAACCGAAAAGGTTTTGATGAAAACGCTGTGCCAACTTTATGCAGTTCCGGCAGCAAACTATTCGGAAAAAGAGACGGAAAAAACCATTGAAGTTAAGGCTAAAAAAGGCTCCACTAAAACTACGCGGGTAAAGCGTGAGATTGATTACTACCTGTCGGATGGCGTTAAGCAATTTAGGTGTGAAATAAAATTGATGGGCGCGGGCAATTCAGAAAGCGCAGATGCGTTTATCGCCCGAAACAGCGATGTCTTTATCGCCGATACTTTGTCGAGGCAGAACATACAGCAATTCAATGATTTAGGCGTTGACTGGGTGGAGCTTAGAGTTGAGGGCGGTTATAAGAGATTTGCTACCGTTTTGACTAACCTAAACATTCCGCATACGGATTTCGAGGGGGATTTAGACGCCAGGCTAAGTGAAATCCTTGACGCCATCTTGCAATAATCTTGCATAAATCCATGGCCGAAGTTTTAAGAATCATCTTGCCTTTGTATTTGCTGGCCTTTTTCTTGCTGGCGTTTGTCTGGCGTTCGTATTTGGTGTGGAAACGGACGGGCGTTAACCCTTACGCGGTGGGCAAATCGGACAACGCGCTGGATTTTCTGGAAGGCGTCTATTCGTTGATACTCGTGGCTTTAGCGGTGGTCACGCTGGTTTTTGCGTGTTTGCCGGCGGTTTATCAATACGCGACGCCGATTGTCTGGCTGGAACATACGGGCTTGAAAATCGTGGGGTTGGTTTTGTTGGGCGTGTCGTTGGCGTGGATAGCAGTCGCGCAGATGCAGATGGGCGCGTCGTGGCGCATTGGGATTGACGCCAAGCACCAGACGGAACTCGTCAAGCTGGGGCTTTTTACGGTTTCGCGCAACCCGATTTTCTGCGGCATGAGGCTGGCTTTACTCGGCTTTTTCTTGACGATGCCCAACGCCGTGACGTTGCTGGTGCTGGGTTTGAGCGATGTGTTGATGCAGATTCAGGTGCGTTTGGAAGAAGAATTTTTGCGGGGCGTACACGGCGAAAAATACGACGAATACCGCCGCGCCGTGCGCCGTTGGATTTAGTATTTCTTGAGGCGACTTAATTTATGGCTGCATTGCTGACAATAAAAGAGGCGGCACATTTCGCTACCGAATATACCAAGAGAAATGTCACGACTTCAAACATTTCTTATCTCATCAACTATGGCCGCATAAACAAAGTTGGTGACAACGGGACTTCGCTTATTGACCAAGAAGAATTGACAAAATACTACGGCTCATTTTTGGGGCAGAGAGAAGCGCAGTGGAAGGGTCAATTGGGCGCAGACCTGAATTGGGCCTTGAGTTTCGACACACTGAAAGAAGCTGAAACAACCAAGCACGTCCATCGCCTACACCCGTACAAAGGCAAATTTATCCCGCAACTAGTGGAGTATTTCTTGGACAGCCACACGGACGAGTTTAAGCAACAAGTGTGCTTCAAGCGGGGCGATATTGTGTTAGACCCATTTTGCGGCAGCGGCACAACGCTAATTCAAGCCAATGAATTGGGCCTCCATGCCGTAGGGATTGACATATCAGCCTTTAACACGCTCATTTCTAACGTGAAAATTCAGCAGGTAGATTTGCCGGAACTTTATAGCGCGCTAAAAAATATAACTTCCGCTTTGAGAAGTTATGTGCAAGATGCCAAACATTTGGCTTTTGAGGCGCGGTTATCAACTGAACTGAGTAGCTATAATAATAGATTTTTCCCTTCGCCGGAGTTCAAAATCAGAGCCAGAAAGAAAGAAATCAATGAATTTGAATATGCTGCTTACCACGAAAAAGAGACGCAATTGTTTTTCCATCGCTTGGTGTCGGAGTTTGATATTAAAGTAACGCAAAATGGCGGCGCAAGGTTCTTAGAAAAATGGTATTTGCAGCCCGTCAGAGATGAAATTGATTTTGTCTTTGCCATGATTGAGAAAATACCCGACTCGAACCTCAAAAAAATAGTAACCCTTATTTTAAGCCGCACCATTCGTAGTTGCCGGGCCACTACTCACGCAGATTTGGCTACCTTGCTTGAGCCGGTAACGACAACTTATTACTGCGCCAAACATGGGAAAATCTGTAAACCCTTATTTTCCATACTTTCATGGTGGGAACGGTACAGCCATGACACGATTAAGCGTTTTGCAGAGTTCGACAAATTGCGTACCGGCACGCATCAGATTTGCGTGCACGGCAATTCCGCCAAGATTGATATTTGGCAAGCCTTAGCAAAAGAAAACCGTAATTTTTACGAATTAGCCAAAGAACAAAAAATCAGAGGCATTTTTTCCAGCCCGCCGTATGTCGGTTTGATTGATTACCACGAACAGCACGCCTACGCCTACGACTTATTTGGCTTTGCGCGTAAAGATGATGAAGAAATCGGCCCGCTCTCCAAAAAACAGAGCAAAGCGGCGCAACAGGATTATGCCAACGGCATTTCGCTTGTGCTAAATAACGCCCGACAATTTTTAGCGAACGATTACGATGTCTTTTTGGTGGCAAATGATAAATATGGGTTGTATCCCCAAATTGCCGAAAATGCCGGAATGCAAATTGTCAATCAGCATAAAAG
>JAYVJN010000058.1:0-9319 GCA_043769325.1 Acidobacteriota bacterium | reverse complement strand
TTTGACGGCGGCCTCCAGCGCGGCTTTAGCTAAAGACTTGATGGACTTGTAGATAGTCATGGCTTGTTTGCCTTCAACGATGCGTTGGCAGGCAAATTTGTCAGCGTCTTGGCCCGTCACGAGAACTTTGCCCGCCAGCCCTTGCGCGGCCAGGGCTTCGATAACCCCGCCCGCTGTGCCATCGTTGGAGGCCACCACTGCCGCGATGTTGTTTTTGTTCTGTGTCAGCGCGTTTTCCACAATCTTCTGCGCTTCTTCGGCCCGCCAACCTTTGGCGTGCTGTTCGGCGACGATTTTGATGTCGCCCCGGTCAATGGCGGGTTTCAGCACTTTCAACTGCGCGTCTTTGAGGATTAGCGCGTTGTTATCGGTGGAAGCCCCGTAAACCATGATGTAGTTGCCTTTAGGCGCATTCTTGAGCGCATACTCGGCCTGCATCTCGCCGATTTTCACAGATTGAAACGAAACATAAATATCCAGCGCATCGCTATTTATCAGGCGGTCATAACTAATCACCGGCACGCCCTGGGCTTTAGCTTTTTCGACCATCGAGGCAGCGGTTTGCGCGTTCTCGGGCGCGATGATAAGCACATCAATGCCTTTGGTCAGCAAGTTGTCCACCTGATTGGCTTGCTTGGATTCGTCGTTATCCGCGACTACTACGCTCAATTCTATGCCCATCTCTTTGGCGTACTCTTCCATATGCAGCTTGTCGCGTTGCCAACGCTCTTCCTTGAGCGTCGCCATCGCAAAACCAACCCGCACCTTCCCCGCCGCCGGCCTCTCGCCGCCCGTATTATTTGCTGACGGCTGCTCCGGCGCGGTCACGCAACCCGATATAAACAACGACGCCACAACGACGCCAACCACTAACCATGACAATATTTTACGCATTTATTCGATTCCTCAAATTAAGAAATGGACAGGATTTACAAGATTTCGTAGGATTAACAGGTAAATTTAGGATAACTTTGTAAGTCCTGTCGAATCCTGTTCATCCTGTCTAATTTTTTGTTCGTTTGAAAATCCGCCAGCCCCAGCCGTCCAAAGACAGCGCAGGCAAACCTACGGGCCGCGCATTGATTTCGTTCTTTTCGCCTAAACTTGGCGTGATTTCCGTCCACGCGCCGCCAGTTTCCACTTGTCCGCCAAACGACTGTGACGAAAGATTCAATGTTACCAAGACTTCCTCGTCGCCGGATTTACGCAAGAAAGTCACAACCCGCGTTTCATCAGAGTTTCGCAGCCAGTTCACGCCGCCGCGCCGCAGAGCTAAACTGTTCTGGCGCAAGGCAATCATGCGCTGGTAAAAACGCGGGAATTCGGGCCGCCGCACTTGCGCGTCCCAGAAAACGGGCATCTTTTCAAACAACGCGGGATAGCCGCTTTCCGTTGTGTCGCCCGCTTCCATGCCATTGTAGAGCATTGGCACGCCGTCCAGCGTAAAGACCAAAGCCTGTGCCGCTAAAGCCCCGCGTTCGCCAAAACGGGCGATGGCGCGGCGTTCGTCGTGGTTATCGGAAAAGCGCATTTGTAACGCCCCGCGAGGGAATTTGCGTTCCGATTCCGTCCAGTTTTCCCGAATCGCCGACGCGGGCCGGTTCCCTTGTAAAACTTCGGTCAGGGTTGAATGCAACGGCCAATCATAATCTAATTCAAAGGCTTTGACCAACAAATCGGGCGAATTCCATTCGGCCAGCATCACGATGTCGGGTTTCACCTTTTCGAGTTCGGCGCGGGCCTCTTCCCAGAACGAAATCGGCACAAAGCCAGCCACGTCCATACGAAAACCGTCCAAATCGTAATCCCGCAACCAGAACCTGAGCATCTCAATCATGTAGGCGCGAAGCTTTGGATTGTCGTAGTTCAAATCGGCTACATCCGCCCAATCCGGCACAGGCGAGATGATGTTGCCCTGTTTGTCCTGTGTGTAGAAGGACTTATCTTTCATCAAGACGCTGTCCTAAGCCGTGTGGTTCGGCACGATGTCAATAATGATTTTCATGCCGCGCCGGTGCGTTTCAGCGATAAGCCGTTTGAGGTCTTCTTTTGTGCCGTAATCGGGATTGACGGCGTAATAATCCTTGACGGCATACGGGCTGCCTACCGCGCCTTTTTTCTTTTCTTGCCCAATGGGATGAACCGGCATCAGCCATAAAATCGTGACGCCCAACTCTTTAAGCCGGTCTAGCTGCGCCGTGACGCCGTTAAAATCGCCCTTCGCCGAAAACTGGCGCGGGAAAATCTCGTAAATCACTCCGTCGCGCACTCAATCGCGCACGGGCCGTGCGTTTTCCTTCGAGAAATCGCGGGCCTCGGGTTGCTGCGCCACAAAGATTTGCGACAGGCCGGCAACAATGAGCATGGTCAAAACGCGCTTCGTTAGTAAATCGCGTAAAAGTTTATACATCATAGTTTTATCTTTCCATCGGCGATTGTTTGCTGAGACAACTAAGTCCGGCAAATTTACGCTTTGCCAGCGCGAAAAGCAAGCGTTTACAGGCGTTTGAGTTTCTCTAAATCGTGTCTTGCGGTGGATGCCAGCCGGCAGAAACCCACATACGTCGGACGGTAACGGCAATTTCATTATTCAGGTCTAGTGCTTCTACGGTGGCCCGCCCGCAAGCCGTTTGCCCAATGATATGGGTGCCTTCGTCGCTCCACTTAAAATGGCGTAACCAGGTTTGGCGGCGCGGGTTGAAGATGTGTGCAAGACTGTTGGTTGTCGCGTCAAAGCCTTGTATTTGCGCGCCCTTAACGCCATTACAGGGACGACACGAAAGCCATAAATTTTCCTCATCATCTGTGCCTCCACGCGCTACGGGCAAGAGGTGTTCAATTTCTAGCTGTAAATTTAATAAATATTGCGGAGCGCAACAATAACCGCAACGATGCCCCGCCGCCAACCGCACACTACGTTCAACCTCAACGGAAATATACCGGCTCACGGGTCAAGCCTTTCACGCAAACCGCGCCGCACCGCCTCAGCCAATCCTTGCGCCTTGCGTAGCAAACCTTCTTGATACACTTGCAGCAAGGAAGCCAACTCTATGCGTTCCAATGCAGTCAAACACCCAACTCGCTGTTGGCGGTCAAGTAATTCGCTCATCTGCTGACCTTGTTGCTCATCCATCATCGAATCAGCTACGATTAAAACTTCCTCATCCGATAGGTTAGCAACAGGGCGCAGTTCCTCAATTGAAGGGCCTGACGGCAACGCCAACTCCAGGGTGTCCTCCAAAACGTGCGTGACATCCTGATTGGTCAACTGCGCCAGGCGGGTCGCGTGCCGATAGACTTTTTCTGGCAACTGCAAAGTGACTTCGGTGGTCATAAATTTACCTCGCCGGCTAGTTTACCAGTTTTAACGCACTGTGAGAATGCTGGCTGTTCGCGCTGGCAAGGATACTTTTAACCGTCCGTTTTGAATTGTTACGTCGGGCGCATTGCCCAGCAGGTCGGTTAAGGGCCTTCCATCGGATAGAAGCCGCGCCATCTGTAATTTACTTAAATCACGGGGGCCGTATTCGGTTGCGCTGTCAACTTCTGAGCCGTCCGCATTTTGCCCCATCACACGCTCAACTACGCCCTCTCGCACCTCAGCCTGGCCGGATTTGAGCAGCCTTTCTAATTCGCGGCGTGATATTTTCGCCCTCGTGGTTGGCCTTTCGTTGCTCACGGGCCGGCCCGCCGGCTTGACGGCGACAGAAAACTCTACCTCTGCGGGCTTGGCGTCATTATTGAAAACAACTATGACCGTCTGCTTGTTCGTGACACGGGCGTAAGCATATTGCTGTTCACGCGCATACAAATTGAGCAATTCCCCGCGTCGCAAAGGTTCGAGTTGTTGGCGCAACTTCAATAGTTTCTGCAAATGCGCGAACGTCTCTTGCTGTTCGGGCGCACGTCCGGCGGCGTTAAAGGCGTTGCGCGAATCGCCGGGCCAACCGCCGGGAAAGTCTTGGCGGGTGGTCGGTTCATCGGGGCCGGTCATGGCGATTTCGTCGCCGTAGTAGAGGTTGGGGATGCCGCGCGTGGTCAACAGAAAGGTGTTGGCGAGTTTCAAGCCTTGAATCGTCGCGCCCGGTTCAGACATAAAACGCCCGTCATCGTGGCTGGCGTAAGGCACAACGAGTTTGTTGGGGTTCGGATACATCCAATCGCGGGCCAGGGCCTGGGCAAGCGGTTTAAGCGAATGGCCTTTCCCAAAACCTTCGCGCAGCGGGTAAAAGAGCGGGAAATCCAACATGGATTCGATGCCGGAATCTACGCCGTCAAAGCGTTTCTGCCCGCCCACGAAGAACGCCAGATGGGTCGGGTCGCTGTCTTTAACTTCACCGAAGAGGAAAAACTGCGGATATTCGCGTTTGATAGCTGCCGTCCACTTGGCCCAAAAACTGTTGGGGACATACTGCCAGGTGTCTTCGCGGATGGCGTCGAGGCCCGTCGCGCCAATCCACCAGAGCGTGTTTTGGATGAGATAACGCTCAACTTCCGGGTCGTGTTGGTTCAAATCGGGCAGGAAATCGAGAAACCAGCCTTCCATCGTGTCGCGGTAGGCTTTGGGTTCGGCGTAAGGGTCGTGGAGCATCCAGGTTTGAAAGACGTTGGCGCGGTGGCTGGCCTTCGTGCCGTTGTACCAGGTCGGAGTGGGCGAATCTTCCACCCAGGGATGATATGGCCCGGTGTGATTACGCACGTCGTCCTGCACGATTTTCAAGCCCAGCGCGTGGGCCTTGTCCACCAACTCGCGCAGCTTCGCCATTGTGCCGAAATGCTCCTCGACGCCGTAGAAGTCAATCGCGCCGTAACCGTGAAAACCCGTCGTGGCGTCGCCTTCTTTTTTCTCAATCGTGTCGAGATTGTTGACGTTATCATACCAGGGCGTGAGCCACAGCGCGGTGACGCCCAAATCTTTCAGGTAAGGCAACTTATCTATCACGCCTTGCAGGTCGCCGCCGTGATAACGAAACTTGTGGGCGCGGTTATAAAGCCCACGCGAGACGACGGGGTCGTCGTTCGCGGTATCGCCATTGGCAAACCTATCAGGCATGATGAGATAAACCACATCGTCCGACGTGAGGCCCTGAAAACGCCCGACGCGACTGAGCGGCGCGGCGATTTCGTAATCAACCTCGGTTGCGCCTTGTCCGTTGGTAATCTTGAGTTTATAGCGGCCCGGTTGGGCGGTCTTGGCAATCTTCAAATCCGCAAACAGATAATGCCCGTTTTCGCTCACGCGCAAGTTGCCCGCCTGTAAACCGCTGCCCTGCCGCGCGAGAATCTTCGCGCCTTGCAAGTTTTCCCCACGCATCAGAACGCGCACCGGATTGACGCTATGCCCGGCCCACCAATTCGGCGGCTCGACCTTTGAGACGCTCGGTGTTTGCGCCGCGCCAGCCATCGCCAAAAACAATACAACACATAATGCCTGGAACAAGTTAGATGTTTTCATAAGCGCACTCAAAAGGTCAATTTCTTTTCGCCGGAGGCGATGCAATCAATAGGCAGGGGCAACGCCCCTGTAACCGCGACGGACACCATTTGTACCCCGAAGGGGTTGCACCACAACGAATTATCGTCCGGTCTCAATCCCAAACATAACGCTCGTCGTATTCTACCTCGTACTTTTCCAAAAACCCGATGAACTCATGTTCAAACGTCCGCGTCTGATGTTTCACTTTCTGTTCCGCGATGTATTTCTTGACCGTTGGAACTTGTGATTGACCGAGGGAAAACGCGCCGTAGCCTTCCTGCCAATAAAAATCACGAAAATCGCGGCCCTGCTCTTTCACCCATTTAGAGCTATCGCGCTTAATTTCCGCAATCAACTCGCTCAGGGCAATGGTTTTGCCCAGCGAAATCAGCAAATGTGAATGATTCGCCGTGCCGTTAGCCGCCAAGAGCCGCGATTTGTGATTTTTCGCAATGCCGCCCAGGTAATCGTAAAGGCCCGGTTCGATTTCGGGCGTAATCAAATCGGCGCGATTTTTGGTTGAGAAAATAACCTGGACGAGCAAGCTGACAAGGGCAGTTGCCATGATTTACGCTCCTAATTTTGTGGCGTTTAGTGTAACCCCTGCGGGGTAAAATACTGTGTGTTGATGCTTTACAGGGGCGTTGCCCCTGCCTATTGACGGTATCGCCTTCGGCGAAAAGACAAATCGGCAATTATTAAAACTTGAATCTTCTGATTGTCGGCGCGAATAGAAGCACGATGCCAACATATTGCAATAACGTGCTTAACAAGAAACCTTTGATATACGCCACAGGCAATTGCAAATGTTTGAGCTTGCGGTAAGTCAAGACGCTCACACTAATCAAAACACAGGCAAAGAGCGCAACGAAAAGCGGCGTCAGACGCCAGGCCAATTCAGGGCGAAACCGGCTCAACCCAATCTGCGCCAAGGGAATTGATAACACAGCCGCGCTGCTATAAATCCGATAGTCGGAAAAGGCGTCAAGCAGTCTGGCTTTTTCTTCCGCGTTCAGTTGCCGCAACCTGCGTTCATTGATGACGCGGGAAGCAACGTAAGTAATTGCAAAGGCCAAAATGCCGTAAAACGGGTCAATATCAATCATTGTCATCTCTTGTTATCCGAATGTTTTCGCGCATCTGCCGGCCACTAACCTTTCGGTTGCGGCATTTGCGGTTCGCGCCCGTAGAGCTTGCCCAACGCCGCCAGACGCAACGCGATTTTGTCGGTTACATCGCTGGTTTGAAAACGCCAGTGCCAGTTGCCGGAATCCGAAGCGGGCAGGTTCATGCGCGTTTCCGTGCCGAGTCCGAGAACGTCTTGCAAAGGCACAATCCCCATATCCGCCACCGACGCAAAAAGCGCGCGGATGAAATCCCAGTGAATCTCCGCGCCGTCTGAACCCAAATAATCCAGGCAAAACTGATGCTCTTTGGCGATTTGGTCGGCGGCGCGGGTTGAGCCTTTACCGGCCTGGCTGTTGAACCAACCGACGACGGGGTCGTTGTCGTGCGTGCCGGTGTAGGCCACACAGTTTTTCGTGTAGTTATGGGGCAAATCTATATTCTTGGCGTCGCCGCCAAAGCCGAATTGGAGGATTTTCATGCCGGGAAAGTTGAAACCGTCGCGCAGTTCTTCTACATCAGGCGTGATGACGCCCAAATCTTCGGCGATGACGGGCAGTTTGCCCAACGCCCGTAAAATCGCCGTAAACAACTCTTTACCGGGCACGGGAACCCATTGGCCGCGCTCGGCGGTCTTGTCGCCGCCGGGCACTTCCCATGACGCCGCGAAGCCGCGAAAGTGGTCAACGCGCACGATGTCATAGAGTTCCAGCGTGGCCTTGACGCGGCCAATCCACCACTGAAAGCCATCGGCCTCCATGCGGCCCCAGTTGTAGATGGGGTTGCCCCAAAGCTGGCCCGTCTTGCTGAAATAATCGGGCGGCACGCCGGCCACAACCGTCGGATTGCCCGCCGAGTCTAGTTTGAATTGGTCGGGCCGAC
This sequence comes from Acidobacteriota bacterium, assembly GCA_043769325.1. Classification (GTDB taxonomy): domain Bacteria; phylum Acidobacteriota; class Blastocatellia; order Pyrinomonadales; family Pyrinomonadaceae; genus JAYVJN01. Next base: position 1,836 of record JAYVJN010000058.1, on the reverse strand, counting down.
ACCAAACGTCCGCCGAATCGAAAGCCACGAAAATCGGGATGTCGCCGATGATTTTGATGCTGTGTTGGCGGCAGTAGTCCTTAACGGCAAACCACTGACGAAAAAAAATAAACTGGTAAAACTTCTGCGCCTCAACCGCCTCGCGCAAGCGTGTCCGCGCCTCGGCCAACGCGACGGGTTCGCGCCGACGCAAAGGCAAAGGCCATTGGTTCCAGGTGACGCCGCCTTGCTCATCCTTAATGGCACGAAAGAGCGCGTAATCTTCCAGCCAGCCCGCATACTGTTGGCAAAACGAGGCAAACCCAAGTTTGAGTTCGGCGTGAACCGTATGCTGAAAATTGGCGTAAGCCTGTTTCAACAAAGCATTTTTCCAGGTAATCACCGGCCCAAAATCAACCTTGGCGTCAGAAAACTTGGGCGCGCCGGCTAAATCGCTTGCGCTTAACAGTTCGTCCTTGACCAATTCATCGGGGCTTATCAACAGAGTGTTGCCAGCAAACGCCGAAAAGCACTGGTAAGGCGAATCGCCAAACCCCGTCGGCCCCAACGGTAAAACCTGCCACAACGATTGGCCCGCATCAATGAGCCAATCAATAAACTTATAAGCCTCTGCGCCCAAATCGCCGATACCGTAAGGGCCGGGCAGAGAGGTCGGATGTAAAATAACGCCACTCGCTCTGGGAAAATTCATGTAGTTGTAAGTTCTCTGTTCAGTTAAAGTTAGTGTCCTAGCTGCCAGATTTTAAGTGCTTCGATGGGATAGATAAGCATGACGATATTGAGCGTCAAACTATCCCGAATCCACCACAGCAAGACAACTTCCGTGACGAGAAAAAGTATGATTGAACGCCGCCAACCCAGCCGCCAAGCGATGGCAAATCCCAGCGCGCAAGCCGCGATGTCGCCCAACGAATTGACGATGCTGTCGCCCTGATAACCCAGCGACACCGTTGCCGCGCGGTAACGGTTGATGACAAAGGCTGAGTTTTCAAACACTTCCCACGCCGCTTCCAACGCCAACGCCACGCACAAACGCCAGCGTAACGATAATTTAGACGCCAGCAATGCCAGCAAGCCGCAAAAGGCCAACCCGTGCAAGACGTGGGTAAAGCTATACGGGTCAAACAGATGTTGCGAAGTGTGGGAATTCCAGGCATCGCCCACCCAAACCAGAATCCGCCCACATCCGTGACGCCAGACGCGGCCCTGTGAGCGCAACAAAATTATCGTTACCGCCAATATCCCCGCGATAATCAACATTGGCCAGGTTTTGCTTGTTTCGCTCTTTTCCATGATTTAGCGTTTCAGTAAAAACAGCAAAGGAATATCCAACCGCTTCGACCACGACGCTTCCGAATGGTTTTCGCCTGGAAAGAGTCGTCAGCAGGTGAGGAAAAGTGATACCGAATAATAAAAGGTTAGAGTTACGCCTTGAGGCGTGAGTTTTAGGCTGCCAGACACGCCTCAAGGCGTAACTCTAACCACCGGAATACTTTCTCTTACCGGCTTATTATGCGGTTTACAGTTAGAGAATGCGCAATGGCGGCAGCGGGCGCAAGCGACTCTTTCCGACCTGAGAGGTTGCTTAACTGACTTGATAAACTTGTAACTGCTTGGAGGCACACAAAATAATCTTGCCCACTTAACTACCTGGCAGGTTAGGAAGGGCCGCTTGCGCCCGCTGCACAGCCTTTTGCTGTAAACCGTAAGAGTTCATCAAACAGTTGTGGCTGCTTTAAGGCCGCAACGCGGCAGCAGGCAGCCAGCAGCCGGCAGCAGACAGTAAGAAGCCGCGTTGCGCTAACACAGCCAGAACCGCCGCCGCCGTCGCGGTCT
>JAYVJN010000057.1:0-7742 GCA_043769325.1 Acidobacteriota bacterium | reverse complement strand
CCCAACAACCAGACCGGCGCGTGCGGCGAAAGTTGCTCAGGCGTAAAATTGTATTCATGTGTACCAAGCAAATAATCCAGCAAGTGCAAACCCGCCAATAAACCCAGCAGCAAGATTGCGGTCAGCATCGCCAGGCTGTGGGCCGTCGGCGCGGCGGCGCGGCGAATGTCGCTGCCAGTAATTTTTTGCGCCCGTAATTCCATGAATAGCCACGCCAAACCCGCTAACGCCACGACGATGACATTGACGGCCAGCGGCACATAAATTAACCAGACGCCCCAATCGCCGCCGCCCGTTTGTCGCGCCAAAATTGTGAAATAACCAATCGTCGCCGCCAAGTTGAACAAAATGCCCGCGACATACAAATAACCGCGCCGTAGAGTTTGCCAGTTCAACTCTGCCGCCAGTAAGCCCAATATTACCAACACCCCGCACGTCCACCAGGGCCGCAACGGGTCGCTCAAAATGCCGCGCCAGGCCAACACAAAGGCCAAGCCGCCAACGGCCCACGCGCAGCGTGTTGTGTCGTGCGCCCAAGACGCGCCGAAAGACCAGACGCTTTGCCTATCGTTGTCTAAAGACGGAACTCTAAACGCCTGTAAACGCAAGGCAATCATGGCCCAGAGGGTTGCGACGGCCCCGAAAAGCAGCGCGTGATAGGCGTGCCATTCGCGGTTCAAGTCCAACCGCGCCACGCTGCTTGCGGCTAAAACGCACGCCGCTAATGATGTCGCACAGACGGCGTAAGCGTTCAGTTTGAGACGGTAAATCCGCCCGAACCAGAGCACGGCCCCGCTTATCAAGAGCAACGCCAGCCAACCGCGCCAACGGCCCGTTTCGTAAACGCCGATGCTCGTCCAGGTCGGTTGCGTGAAGATACGCAAGAAGATAGGGATTATCAACGCCGCGTTGACCGCCACGCCGAAACCCAACAGCCAGCGCAAATAACGCTGCGATTCAGTAGCGTCGGGCCGCCAGCGTTCGCGCGTCGCCAACCACAACAACGCGCACATTGCCGCCGCCATCGCGTTCCACTGTGCGGCTTGCGCCAACGCCACTCGGTTCATCAGCAAATTGGCTGATGACAGCGCGAAAACGTGCGCCACATTCACCGCCAGCAACGCCAAACCCGCCGCGCCCAACGCCAAATCCGCCGCTCTCCCGCGTACCGCCCAAACCGCTAAAGCCAATGTCGCCAACGCTAACGGCAAACTATACGAAGCGGTTGCGCTCAACCAACCAAAGAGGCCCGCCATCGGGCCGTGCGCGGGGACGTACCAGACGGCTCGCCACGCCGGAAAAATGGTCAACGCCAGTAATGGCAATAAACACAGCAACAAGACCAACTTGCGAAACGCGACAAGTGAATTTTCCGGTTGCTGCTTACTGCGCACTGCCCACTGCTTGCTGCTTGCCGCCGCGCCTAACAAAAACAAAGCCGCCAGCCAGCGAAAAGCCGTAGCCGTAGCAAATTGCGCTTCCCACAACCCAGCCAACAAAGGCGCGGCGCACCATAACGCAACTATCACGCCTAAAATGTAAAGACGAGCGCGGCGCGCCGTTTCCAAGCCGCATTCGTAATAGCTTGCCAAGAGCGTGACAACGAGCAACCCTAAAAGCGTCCAGGAACCAGCCCCCAGCGCGTGTTCATGCGCGAAACCGCCTAAGTTAAAAGCCTGACTAATAACGCCTTGCCGCGCCAATTCGAGCTTAACGCCCGTCCACGCGCCATAGAGCGACAAGCACGCCAAACCCAGCAAAATCGCTGGCGGTATTAGCCGGTCAAACGACCACTGCGCCAGCCACGGGTCAGTGGTCAATGACCGTTGGTCAGTAGCCGGCGCACCTACAACTTCTTGAGTTTTACTTGATTCATCGTTTGCCTCCTCGTCCATGAAACTCACCTGCTCAGGTTGAGCCTGACCACGGATTACTGACCACCGGCCCCTGAACCGGCGCACAGCGAGCCAGCCTAAGCTCAACAGCAACAACGCTATGCCGTAAATTTGCAAGCTCCAGGGATGGAGCGTGCCATGCGGCAAACGCGCATACCAAGCGAATTGGCGCAGAAAAACTTTGACCGTCACCAGAACGGCGCACGTCAGTAAGACTTGGAACGTGGTAAACAGCCAAGCCTCGCGCCGTAACCAGGTCAACCCCAGGAAAATCGCCGCCAGCCAGAACAACCGAAAAGCAACAAGCGGGACGCTTTGCCAATCCCAGGCTTGCAGAAAAACCGCTCCCGCCGCCACGCTGCACGCCAACGCCACAACATACAACGGCGCGGTAAAGATACGCCGCGCTTCCGGCCCCTGGCCCCAAGCGTATAACGCGCCGCCCGCCGCCAGGCTCGCGCACGTCAGCATTGCGGCTTGCCAGGGCGAGGCCACGTCCAGATAAGCCGTCAGCAATTGCATGAAAGCCATCAACGCCAGTCCCGACGCAAGCCAGGTCAACACCGCGAGTTTGCGCCGCCAGGCCAACCACGCCGCGCTTGCCGCGTAAAACGCATAAATAAACGTAACGCCGTGTGGGTCGCTCGCCAAACGCAACCCGTAAGCCGTGACCAAAGCGAAACTCAACGCCGCCACCGCGCCGGCAGTAAGTAAGTACGAGTCGGCAGCGGCAGCCGGCAGCGGCAGTTTGCCGTCGGCAGAAGCAGTCCGGCGTTGTTGCCACTCGGCGGCGATGATTAAGGCAAAGAAAAGCGGGGCCAGGATTTGGCCGCTACGGATGTGGTTGAGCGCGGCCAGAAGGCTGAAATCGGGCGCGGCTTGCCAGGGCGCGTAGCCGGCTAAAGCATTGAAGGCAACCAGATAAGCCAACGCGACGCACGCCCCCGCCAGCGTGTGCGCGTGGGGCAGGGCGAAGAACCGCGCTATCGTCGTGGCAATGCCAAACAAAGCCAATGCCGCCAAGACCACGCTGAACGGATTTGGCCAGGCCACCGCCAAACCCGCCACCGCGACCAAACCGCCCAACAATGCGAGGCTTGCGCCGGCGGTGCGTTCGGCCTTGAGTTCAGCGTCGTTGATGCGCCGCCAGAGCAGCAACCCGCACGCCAAAAGCGGCACGCCAAAGAGCGTCAGCAAAGGCGCAAGCCGCATCATTGCTTCGTTTACCGCGCCACTTTTGTAAAGCAATAACCCGCACGGCAAGGCCGCCGCAAAAGTCGTCGCGCCTAACGTGATAAAAATCGGCGTGGTTTCGTCGTCCGTGACAGCTTGGTCGGCGTCGGCGCGGCGCAGCATTACGACGGTTACGCACAAGTAGCAAAGCAGCGGAAACGCGCCCAGAAAATACAACCAAGGCAACGCCGCGCCCGGCCCCGCCAAATGTCTTACTAAAAGTTGCCCGATTGATGAACCGAGAACGCTCAAAGCCAGCAGCCAACGCCAATCGGGTGTCAGCACGCAACCGGCGCGATAGACCAGAAACAGAAATAGCGCGGGCGCAAATAGTTCACTAACAACGATTAAGGCCGCGCTTTCGCCCGTCACCGCCGCCATCGCCAGAAAGTTTAGCGGCACCAGCAGCACGGCTATCGTCAAAATGCCGTGACTCGTGGTGGGCAATTTCCAACGGTGTTCCGTATATAATCCAACGCCGAAAATCGCCGCCGTGACTAATGTAAACAGGAAAAACTTGAGCGCGGGGACTTGGGAAATCTGAGTCCACAGACTGATAACCAACGCCGTCGAACAGCCGATAATCAGCAAACCGCCCACGATTTCGCCCCAACGGATATTGCCTTGCTCCATAAACGCCGCCAGGCTTTCCGTCCAGGCGCGGCGCGGTTCGGGTTTCGGCAACGCTTCCGGCGCGGGCGTAGCGACATCTGCCGTGACCGAAGAAAACATCGGCGCGGGGCTTGGCCAGGGCGCGTTGATGACATCAGCGATAGACGGCGCGGGCGCAACGGACGGCGCAGGCGCGTCGGTATTTTCCGTCATGGAAGGCGGCGCGGCGGGCGCGGGTGTGGACGCTACTTGTTGCCATTGTTCAGTTTGCGGCGCGCGTGGCGTCAGGTTACGCTGGATGGCTTGAGAGGCGAGATAGTAAGTTTTGTCGTCGAGTTCACCGGCGGCGCGTAGGTCGCGCAGTGTGCGCGCCGTGATGCGTAGCTCCTCCGCCAAACTCAGCGGCGCGATTTTGTCGGGCCGCGTTTCCTTCGTCGAACCAAGCAACAGACGGAAGAAAAATGCCAAAATCAGCCAAATACCATGACCCAGCAAAGTCACGATACCCAAAAAAACCAGCAGAGCCAAGAGAATTTCCATCGCGCACCTCCTCAGTAAAGCGGTGAATCGTAAGCAAAACGACAATGGCGCGGAATGTACGGGTTTATGGGGAAAAAGGCAAGAGTTTTTTGCAAAACAAGCGATTGATAAAAAGAGTAACGGGCGTGACAAACCCTGTCACGCCCGTTTTGCGACTCGCGCTTTAGTAACGGCGTTACTTTTTCTTGCTGTTGCTGCGGTTGGCGCGTAGGGGCGCGGTGGCAGTGGCGGCAATGAGGCGGGCCGGTTGCGCCGTTTCGTTGACATAGGTAAGCCAGGGCGCGTTGTTGGGCGCGGGGCGGGCACCGGAAGTGATGCCGAAAAAGGCTTCTTGTAGGCGTTTGGTAATTTCGCCGCGCCTTCCGGCCCCAATAGTGATGCGGTCAACCGAACGAATGGGTGTGATTTCGGCGGCTGTGCCGGTGAAGAAAACTTCGTCGGCCACATAGAGCGCGGCGCGTTGAAAGCCTTGTTCGAGGAGCGGAAGGCCCAGTTCGCGGGCGATGCTAATGACGGTGTCACGGGTAATGCCGGGCAAAATCGCGGAGGTAAGCGGCGGTGTGTAGAGCGTATTGTTGGCAACAATGAAAATGTTCTCGCCCGAACCTTCGGAAACGTAGCCTTGCGCGTCCAGAGCGATGCCTTCGGAGAAGCCGTTCAAAATGGCTTCCATCTTGATAAGCTGCGAATTCATGTAATTCGCGCCCGCCTTCGCCATCGCTGGCATAGAATTGGGCGTCAGGCGATTCCAGCTTGAAACGCAAACATCAACGCCTTGCTCAATAGCTTCTTCGCCCAGATATTTGCCCCAATCCCACGCGCCGATGTAGCAGGTCAGCGGATTGGGAAACGGATTGACGCCAAACGCGGGCTTTGCTTCATCCAAACCACGGAAGATAATCGGGCGCAGGTAGCATTGCTCCAAGCCGCTCTTTTGCACTACGCCTACTGCCGCCTGGCACAATTCGTCGCGTGTCAAAGCGGTGTCCATGCGGTAGATTTTGGCCGAATTGAGAAGACGCTGCATATGTTCAGCGAGACGGAAAACCGCCGGGCCGCGTGGCGTATCGTAACAACGGACGCCCTCGAAAACGCTTGAACCATAGTGAATCGCGTGCGTCATAACGTGGACACGCGCGTCGTTCCACTTAATAAACTTTCCGTCGTTCCACATTTGCGGGGCGATGCGCGGCGATTTTACATCTTTGTTAGCGACCATATTTTTTTAACTCCTTCATGAACTAAAAGTAAACGATGACAAAAGCGAGTATTTGGGGGCCACATAAATCCGTAAAAGCGGCGTTCACGGATGGCATTATTAAACGCCAAGATACTCTAAACGGGTGTCTTTGACAAGTTGCCCAGCAAACTGGTTATAAAGCTATAACCTATTCATTAGCAGATGCTTGCTCACAAACCATTGATGTAAAAGGCCGCAACGCGGCTGCCTGCTGCCGCGTTGCGGCCTTCTTCGATAGCTGTTCCGCTTGTTTGCTAGCTTTCCCCGCGCTCACGCACGGGGCATAATGGATGCCGCCCGCAGTCGCGGGCTGAAAATCGGCAGCGCGTAAGATGAGTTACTCTTTTCCAATGTCGTTATCAAAGTAGTAGCTGATTTATAAAAATCCGCTACTTTATCTTTGTGTAAAAATCCGCTACTTTACCTAAATTCGAGTAAGTGATAAGTGATAGTTGAAAAGTGCTAATATCCTTGTCACGCCCGCGTTGCTTACAGCATAAATCATTATGAAACAAATACTTACCTTGTCTCTTCTCTTGTTGCTATCGCTTTCAACCGGCGTCTTCGCGCAGAAAATGGCCGCCGATGTCGTTATTTTTAACGCCAAAGTGCACACGATGAACGCGACGCAGCCTAACGCCGAAGCCCTCGCCATTTACGGCAATCGTATCGTTGCCGTCGGCAAAACCAGCGACATCAAGAAACTCGCCGGAGCGCAGACGCGCCTCGTTGACGCGGGCGGCAAAGTCGTCTTGCCGGGCTTTAACGATTCGCACACGCATTTTCTGAGCGGCGGTTTCCAACTTTCCAGCGTGGATTTGCGAGACGCCCAGACGCAAGCGGAATTTGCCGAACGCATCAAACAATTTGCCGCTAAAACGCCCCAGACGCGCTGGATAACCGGCGGCGATTGGGATCACGAAAACTGGCCCGGCAGCCCTTTACCAACTAAGGAATTAGTGGACGCTTTCACTTCTGACCGCGCCGTTTTCGTCAACCGTCTTGACGGGCATATGGCCTTAGCCAACAGCTATTTACTGAAACTCGCGGGCATCACAAAGGACACGAAAGACCCGGCGGGCGGGCTTATCGTGCGCGACGCGACGGGCGAACCGACGGGCGTTTTGAAGGATAACGCGATGGATTTGGTCTATCGCGTGCAGCCCGACAATAGTTTTGCGGAAAAACTGGACGCGGCCCGCGCCGCCACCGCGCACGCCGCGAGTTTGGGCGTGACGAGCATTCAGGATATGTCGGCGGGAACGGATGTTGGCGTCTATCAGGCCCTGGCCGCGCGTGGCGAGCTCAAGACGCGCATCTACGCCGTCTCGACGCTCAATGATTGGCAACGCTGGCAGCGCGTGGGCGTCACGGCGGCGTTTGGTTCGCCGTTGTTGCGCGTGGGCGGGCTGAAAGGCTTTGCCGACGGTAGTTTAGGCTCCACGACGGCCCTTTTGTTTGAACCATACTTAGACGCGCCGAACACTTCCGGTCTGGCCCTTAACGGCTTGGACACGATGTTCGCCAACGTGCGCGACGCCGATAAAGCGGGCTTGCAAATGATGATTCACGCCATCGGCGACAAGGCCAACGACGAAATTTTGAAGATTTACGAACGCGCCGCGCAAGAGAACGGCCCGCGTGACCGCCGTTTCCGCATCGAACACGCGCAACACCTTAACCCCGCGCTCATCAAGCGTTTCGCGGACGGCAAAGTCATCGCCTCCATGCAGCCTTACCATTGCCTAGATGACGGACGCTGGGCCGAAAAACGCATCGGCCCCGAACGCGCCAAAGGCACTTACGCCTTCCGTTCCTTGCTCGACGCGGGCGCGGTTCTGGCCTTCGGGTCGGATTGGACGGTGGCCCCGATGGATGTCATGGCCGGCATTTACGCCGCCGTGACGCGCCGCACTTTGGACGGCAAACGGCCCGACGGTTGGATTCCCGCGCAAAAAATTACGGTGCAAGAAGCTGTCCGCGCTTACACTTACGGCTCGGCCTACGCCGAATTTCAGGAAAAAGAGAAGGGCACTCTGGCGCCCGGAATGCTCGCCGATGTGGTCATGCTCGACCAAGACATCTTCGCCATCAAACCGGCAACGATTGATAAGACAAAGGTCGTGCTGACCATAATGGACGGGCGCGTGGTTTATGAAGGAGTCCGCCAATAAAGCGAAGCAAGATTTACCGCCAAAGGGAAAAGCGCGCCATGCCGGGAG
>JAYVJN010000056.1:0-5916 GCA_043769325.1 Acidobacteriota bacterium | reverse complement strand
GCAGATTGCGGTTATAAAGCGCGAACAACCGTTCGGCCCAGACACTTTTGCGCGGCTCAAGCATAGGAACGGAATAAGTACTGAGTGCTGAGGACTGAGTGGCTTGCTTTTAACTCAGCACTCAGCACTCAGCACTCAGTACTTTCTAACCTCAGCACTTCTTTTATCTTTTCCGTCGGGCGGCCCAAGACGGCTTTGTCGCCACGCACCACGAGGGGGCGTTGCAGCAAGTCGGGATACTCAATCAGCAGCGCGAGGAGTTCGTCGTCGGGCAAATCACGCTTCGCCAACCCCAACTCGCGGGCTATCGGCTCACCGGAGCGCAACACATCGCGCGGGCTTAAACCGCCCTTTTGCAGCACTTCACGCAACTTCTCCACAGTTAAAGGCTGCTTGTAATAGTTGATTTTCTCGTATTCCAGGCCGCTCGCACGGAGCAGTTTGTCGGCCTCGCGGCACTTCACTCAGGTCGGTTTTTCGTAAACTGTTATTTTCATATGCTTAGAGTTTGGGGCTTGGAGCTTGGAGCTTTGCGCGGAAAAAACTAAGCACAAAGCTCTAAATTCTAAGCTCAAAGCGGGAACTTTCCCGCTTCACTGTGGTCTAACCCTTCGCTTCCTGACTCGGATGGCACCGCAACACAGGAGAAGCAAGAGATGTTTAATAAATTAATCGAATCCACGAATCATGCGGCAGAAAACAAACGCCGCGCCACCTTCATGTTAGGCACGACGGCCATGTACGGCGCGTTGTTAGTAGCCGGCGGCATCGCCAGCGTCTATGCCTACGACGCGCATCTGGAAAACCAGAATTTGCAACTGGTTTCCATCGTCATACCGGCCTCACAACCGGAACCGCCGCGCCCGCCGGAACCCCGCGTCTCGCAACCGCGAGTGAGCAAAGACAACGAAGTCTCGACGGTGACGGAAATTAACACGATGCGCACTGACATCGCGCCGCCGGATAAAATAACCGCCGTCGCCCACAATGTCGCGCCGCCGGATATTCCCTACGCTGTGCTTGACCGTAATAACTCTGTGCCGACACAACGCAACGTGAACTTTGACGAAGGCAGAAACACTGACGGCGCGGACAATTCCACTGAAAAACCGTTGCCGTTGCCGCCGGTCAAACCCGCCAAACCGCAACCGACACCGGAAGTGAAGGTAGAACCGACGCCGAAGCCTGTGCCTAAGAATACGGTTGTTTCGCTAGGCGTTGCGAACGCAAAGGCTCTTAGCTTGCCCAAACCTAGTTATCCGGCTATCGCTAAAGCTGCCGGAGCTTTCGGCGTGGTGCAAGTCCAGATTTCACTTGATGAAACCGGCAAAGTCACCTCTGCGCGCCCGCTATCCGGCCATCCGTTGCTGCAAGCGGAAGCCGTGCGTGCCGCTTACCAGGCCCGCTTTTCGCCGACCCTGCTTTCCGGCCAGCCCGTAAAAGCTACCGGCATCATCAATTATAACTTTGTGCGCCAGTAAACTCACCCCTGCAACCAGTGAGCGGGCCTAGAGTAAAACCCTGCGCCCGCTCACCCGTTCACCGATTCTCCCACTCTCCGTCGCGGCACTCGCCCACTGATGCCGCAGGTTATTTCGTAGGAAATGGTGCCAACTTGGGCCGCGATTTCTTCGGCGGTGATGGCGCAAGGGCCTTCCTGACCCAGCAGCGTAACCGTATCTTGGAGCGCAACTTCCGGCACATCGGTCACATCCACTAACGTCATGTCCATCGAAACGCGGCCCACTACCGGCGCGAATTGCCCGCGCACGATAACGCGGCCTTTGCTTGACAACGCGCGCGGGTAGCCGTCATTGTAACCTATGGGCAGCGTGGCGATTAGCGATTCGCGTTGGGTTATAAAAGTACAACCGTAACCCAATCCTGCGCCCGCCGGCACGCGCTTTAAGAGTTCAATCCGCGAACGCAAGGCCATCACGGGACGCAAATCCGTTTCCGTAGCGGGAGGCAAAATGTCGCGCCACAAACCATACAAGACGCCGCCGGCGCGGACTAAATTGCCATGCGCCGGAGGGTGCGCGTAAATCCCTGCGGAGTTGGACAAATCGCGCCAGTGCGGGTTAAAGCCGCGCTCTTGAAACGCGCCCCGGACGGCCTCATAACGCGCCGTTTGCGCCCTCGTGAAGTCTTCCAAATCCGGCGCATCCGCAGCCGCAAAGTGCGTCATCAAACCTTCTAAACGCAAGTGAATAAATCTCTTGAGAGCGTCGGCAAATTCTGCCGCCGCTTCGTAACGCACACCCAGACGGCCCATGCCGGTATCAATCTTGACGTGAAACGGCGCAATTACTCCGGCCTCTTGCGCGACGCGGTCTAAGGCTTCGGCCATGTCCAGGCGATAGATTACCGGCACGATTTTCTCGCGCAACAAAGCCGCTTCTTGCCCGTGCCAAAAACCGCCTAAACTCAAGATTGGCTGCGTGATGCCGTTTTCGCGCAACTTCAAGCCTTCTTCCGGCAAGGCCACGCCGAACCAGTCCACGCCTTCTGCCGCCAGACGTTGCGCACACAGCACCGCATCGTGGCCGTAAGCGTTGGCCTTGACCACCGCCATCACGCTCACACCCGTCGCCACACGCGAACGCGCGGCGCGAAAATTATGCGCCAACGCCTCTAAATCAATCTCGGCCCACGTCGGACGCTGCGGTAAACTGTTTTCACCAGACAATTTCAGATTTGCGATACCAGATTGCAGAGCTATTCCGTCCACAAGTTTTCAAACCGCGTGAATTCTTTCAAAAACGCCATCTTCACCGTCCCCGTCGGGCCATTGCGCTGCTTGGCGATGATAAATTCTGCCAGCCCTGCGTTCTCCTCCGTGCGATTATATTGCTCCTCGCGGTAGATAAACCCAACTACGTCAGCGTCCTGCTCAATAGATCCGCTTTCCCTCAAGTCGCTGAGGATAGGTTTGTGGTCGGTGCGGGTTTCTGAGGCGCGGGAGAGTTGCGAAAGCGCGACCACCGGCACGCGAAACTCTTTGGCGATGGCTTTGAGTTCGCGTGAGATGGAGGAAACTTCCTGCTGGCGCGATTCGGTGCGGCGCGAACCAGACATCAGTTGCAGGTAGTCCACAATGACCATATCCAGTTTCTTTTGCTCGGTTGCCAACCGGCGCAGTTTGGCGCGCATTTCCAGAATGTTGATGCCGGGCGTGTCGTCTATGAAGATTCGCGCCTCCGAGAGCGTGCCCAAAGCCTGCGCCAGCCGCGACCACTCATCTTTGGATAAATAACCGCTGCGAAAACGGTGCGCGTCCACCCTTGCTTCCGACGAAAGCATACGCATCACCAACGATTCCTTCGACATTTCCAAAGAGAAAATCGCCACCACCGCCTGCGCGTAAATCGCCGAATTCTGCGCCATCGAAAGACACAGCGCCGTTTTTCCCATGCTGGGTCTGGCCGCAACGATAATCAAATCAGAAGGTTGCAAGCCCGAAGTCATTTGGTCGAGTTCGTTAAAACCGGTGGTCAGGCCCGTGAGCATGACGTTGCGGCCCGACATGGCTTGGACGTTTTCCAGCACCGTGTTCGCCACGCCTTCGATGTGTGTAAAGCCTTCGCGTTTGCGTTGGTCGGCGATGGCGAAGATGTATTGCTCGGCGTGGTCAATGATTATTTCGGGCGGGTCGGCTTCGTCGAGAACTTCGCTGATGATGCTGTTGGCGGCTTTGACCAGACCGCGCATCTGCGCTTTTTGGCTGACCAGTTTTGAGTATTCGTGGACGTTGGCGAAATGCGGCAGGCCGTAAGTTAAGTTACTAATGGCAGTTATGCCGCCGACGGAATCCAACGAACCCTCGCGCCGCAAATCCTCGGCCAACAACAAAGGGTCAATTTCAGAACCGCGCTCAAACAACGCGGACATGGCGGCAAAGATGCGGCGGTTGGCGGGGACGTAAAAATCGTCGGGTTTTAACTGCTCTATGGCTTGGCTGATGAGGGTATTGTCCAACAAAATCGCGCCCAAGATGGCGCGCTCCGCCTCCGCACTGTGCGGCAGCGGGCGTTCCAACATCTGTTCGCGGGGCAAATCGCCGTAAGCCATAATTGCAGTGGTCGGTGGTCAGTGGTCAGTGTTTAGTGACCGGCTGCCACGTTTCGGAACAACTTAAACGGAGAAGAAAAGGCTGTCACGTTCGCGCGGGCAAACGTGACAGCCTTCTATACTACAACGAACTCTGAGAGACGCCAAAGGCGCGTAAGCGACAACCACAAAACTTTTGTAAAGCGTTCTGCCAGTGTGCCTTGTGCGCTTTAGGCGGTGGTTTTAGCCTTCCGGTTGTGCTGCCGCGCCGCCTTCAGGCACAACTTCCACCGGAATTTCGATAACGACTTCGCGGTGCAGACGAACCGGCACAGTGTATTCGCCGGCTTCTTTGATAATGTCTTTCATCAAGACGCGCTTGCGGTCAATTTCGTAGCCTTTGGCTTGCAGGGCTTCGGTGATGTCCATCGAAGTGACCGAACCGTAAAGCAGACCGTGTTCGCCGACTTTGCGTTCAAAGGTTAGTTTGAGCGTGCCCATTTGTGTGGCTTGCAATTCGGCGGTGGACTTTTCTTTGGCTTCCTTGCGAAGCAAAGCGGCCTTTTCCTGTTCGATTTGCCGGACGTTGCCCACGGTAGCGGCGATTGCCAGGCCGCGCGGCAGCAAGTAGTTACGGGCGTAACCGGCTTTCACCTTAACAATTTCGCCGCGCCCGCCCAAGTTTTCTATGTCCTCGCGCAGGAGGATAGTTGTGGTTGCCATTTCTCTTCATTCCTCCTTCACGTTAATCGGTTGCGTAGGGCAACAAAGCGATGTTGCGGGCGCGTTTGATGGCTTCGGCTAACATCCGTTGGTGCCCGGCGCAGACACCGGAGATACGTCGCGGCATGATTTTACCGCGTTCAGGGACGTAGCCTTGCAAAAGTCTAACGTCTTTGTAATCAATCAAATCCACCTTATCCTGGCAAAAGCGGCAGGCTTTGCGGCGAAAATTGCGCCGTCCGCCACGTCCGCCGCCGCGCCGATTATCATAATCGTCTTGCGCGAGCGGATTTTCTATCTCATCGTAATTGCTTGACATGAATTTTCTTCAATCCTTTCCTTAACTCATTTATCCTTCAGTGTTTTGCGCTCTTTTGGCAGCCGCTTTCGCGCTGGGACGCTGTTCGGCCTTACGCGCACGACGCGCTTTGAGCTTATCGGCCCGGCGGCGGTCTAAATCCACACGCACGGTCATATAACGCACAATCGTGTCGTTGACCCGCATCCGGCGTTCAAGTTCGGCGATTTCGCTGCCGTTGCCTTCCGCTTCAAAGAGCAAATAATGGCCGTCCTTAAACTTGTTAATGGGGTAGGCCATATTGCGTTTGCCCCACTTTTCGGCTTTAGTGACGGTTCCGCCTTGTGTGGTAATGATACCGCTCAAAGCCGTCATGAGTTGGTCGAGATTTTCGTCGGTCGCGCTCGGCGCGACAATGACTACGACTTCGTAAATTCTAGGTGCTGACAAAATTAATCCTCCTCTAGGATGTCGAGCCACGCCTTTTTTTGACGCAGCAAGGAGTTAAGTAGATTTTGGATTTTAGATTGCTTCTGGCGCACGCCTAAACACTTTGTAAGGATAGTAGGCGCAGCCAGACTCTAATCTAAAATCTAAAATCAATTGAATTGCGACATGGCCTTTTCCAGCCCGTCGCGTACTACGGCGCGTAGCGCATCTGCGCTCCGCGCCAGAACTTCGTTGAGTTCGTCGCGCTCTGTGCGCGTAAACTCGTCTAAAACAAATCGCTTGGTGTCGCCCAAAATGTGCGCCGGCTGAATGCCGATGCGCAAGCGTATGAAAGCGTCGGTTTTGAGCGCGGCAATGATGGATTTCAGCCCGTTATGGCCGCCCGCCGAACCTTG
>JAYVJN010000055.1:0-6275 GCA_043769325.1 Acidobacteriota bacterium | reverse complement strand
CGCTTTAGACGTTTGGCAAACACCCGTCACCGGCAAAAAAGGCCGCGCCGCGATTTGTCTTTCAGTCTTAGCCGAAGAAACGAATTGGGCCGCGCTTGCTGATTGGTTATTGCGCCACAGCACGACCTTTGGCGTTAGACACAGGCGTTGGGACAGATTGAAACTAGCGCGGGAATTCACCTAACGCGACGGCGTTACCTACAAAATCGGGCGCACCACGACAGGCGAGTTCATCAAGGAAAAGCCAGAATTCGAGAGCGCGCGGCAAGAATGGGATTAGTGCGGCTTGGTGAATCGCTATCTGTTTGCTGAAACAATTCTACTCCCAAAGGTGTGAATATTTAGGTTAGGGCGATTGACACGCACTTTAAGCTGGGTGCGATTCTCTGTGCCGGCTTTTAGCGGAACTGAAAAACGCAAATAATAGGTTGGCTTGAAAACCTCGGAAAGGCTTTCAAGACTAGCCTTATTTACCTCTTTGAGGTTGTTTATTCTAATCACTCTGCCGCCGGAAAGCGAGGCCAAGTCAAGCAGATAAGCCTGTCCCAACTCATAATCCGTTTGCAAACCCCTTGCTTGTTGGGCTGTATTTTGGTTAATGATGATTCCCGCCACTCTGCTCATCAACCCTGTATTTGAGCTGATTATTGGTTTAGTGGACATCGTTTTATATGTGTCTAAATACCAAGGAAAAACAGTGGCATTTGCGCCTTCGGCCATTTTCAAAGACGATTCATAACCCGCTTTTTTGGAAGTGGTGTCAACTCCATCAGTAAGCAATAAAATGGTAGCCGGCCCATCGCTTGCGCCTGTTTGGTTGCGTAAAACATTCTCAAGCATTTCGTAGAGAGAGGTTCCTTCACCGGATTTAAGTTTTTTAATGGCTTTTTGCAGAACTTCCTGGTCAGTGGTGAAATCGCTCAGGATAGTTACTTTCTGGTCGAAAGCGAGAAGCTTTACTTTGTTTTGCGGGGCCAGAGTCGCCACCAATTCGGAGGCAAAGTGTTGGATGTCTTTAAGCTCTGAGGTTGTCGAACCGCTCGTATCCAAGACAAGTATAAAATTCGACGGAAACTCTTTGCTGTCAAGTTCTTCAACTGCCTGCTCCTGGCCGTCAACATAGAGTTTGAAAGCGTCCTTTGGCAACCCCTTGATTGGCTTGTTGGCTTGGTCAAAGACAAAAATGGGTATTTCGATTGATACAGCCCCCGTTTGTGTCGCCTCTGTAGGATTATCTACGGGGGCAGCAGTAGAAGGTGTATCCTTTGCTGTCTTTTTATCGCTCTTGGCCTTTGTATAGACCAGCTTGCGTGGTATGTATGGGCTTGACTCCGAGTAGGTTGCTTGCTCTGGAGGCGGTTGGCTACCTTTGCTTTGACCCAATGCCAGCGAAGGCAGAAGAAGTAAAAATCCCACAATAATCAAATTCTGCATGGCCTTGTATCTCCTTACTTGAGCATAGGAATCTTGACGCCTTTTTCCCGCGCCGTCGCAGTTTCTTCGTAGCCGGTGTCAGCCATGACGCTCACCAAATCGTTTGGACATTGGGCAAAGCCCGAATTTTACGGTCTTTGGTGATAAGCGGCAGGTCGAGGTGCAAAGCGGTGGCGGCAATGATTCTGTCGGGCATATCAGAAACGATTGCGCGTGAGACATTTTCTACGGCGTCGCTGATTTCGCGGTTCATCTCAATTAGAAGAAACGCCGTTGTTGTGTCGTCCACCGAGTCGCGCAGCAAGACCGGAACATCGGGCGGGATTCTGCCTTTTTCGGTCAGGTAGATGAGTTCGACCAGGGTAATGGCGGAAACATAAACCGTCCCTCCGGCCTCGGCGCGGGCAAGCGCAGCAGCGGCGGGCGCGGACAACTGCGCGGGGTCGCCGAAATGCCAGATGACGGCGTTGATGTCAATCACTACGTCTGCCATAACTTATTCCGTATCTTGCGTATAGCCGCGCCACATCTCGTTGCGGGCGGCGCGCAGGTCTTCTTCGCCAAAGCGAATCTGCAAATGTGACAAAGCCCCTTTGAGACTCCGGCGCGGCGTCTTGGGCCGTAACTTGCTCTGCAAAAACTCCGCGAAATCCAGGACCTCCTGCCGCTTCTCCGGCGGCAAAACCTTCAAATTCTCCAACACTGCCTGCTCAATCGTCATCGCGTTCACCTCACAGCAAACTTTACCATAACCGCCAAACTACCGCATAAACTTTCGCCGTAACGCCAACGCGAGAAGCGCGGCTTGAAGCGGCGCGAAGATTCTTTCCGCGATAGTCCAAAGTTCCGCCCAATTCGATATTGGCTTGCGGTATTCGGTGCTTTGGAAAGTTGCTGTCGTCAGGCTGTGTGTGATTGCCTCGCCAATAGCTAACGGGCGTTTACTACACGCGCAACTCTTTCTGATTTCTTCCTTTTCAGACTCGCAAACCGCCATGCTCATGGCAAGCGGTTTCTCCTTTGGGCAAGTTTGAAAAATAGTTTCAGCGTAGATTAGCGGAAAGATAGCGAAGATAAGCAGCAACAAAACACCCGACGCCCAAGCCCAACTTTCGCCGTAAAAACTAGTGAAACGATAAAGAGCATGAATTACAAAATCGCCGCTTCTACTGAGGATGCCAAAGGAATTGGTTGGCGGGTTTTCCTTATCTTCATCTTTGATCTTATTGCCAAAGATAATGTCACTAAACCGCCTTTTCAATTTCTCGGCTTCAACGTCAAGATTGGTTATCCAATTCGACAACTTTTCTTTCTTCTCAAGCCATTCGATTTCCATTGCCATTCGGCGAAAATTCGAGGCTTCTTCATAACGGCTACTTGTTTCCGCATTTTCCGCCAATTGGCGAAACGTAATTGCTAGAAGTTTTTTGTTATCAAGTTTACTTCGTTTCCCAAGGTTCTTTAACTCCCCTTCGATAGTTATCGGGTTTCCTTCTTCGTCGCTCCATTCAATGTTAGCAAAATTGAATTTGCGCGAGTCTGAAACAATGTTTACAAACCAGCTTGGGCGTAAGCGAAGGCTTTGGAAGTGTACTTTTTCAGGGCGTTCAAATGTTGTATTTTGAATGCTCAACAAACTCCCAAAGGCGTGCGGTTCAAGGATTCTGTCAAAAACTTGGTTATCTGCATTCCCTTTGAATAAGACGAAGCCCTTAAATTGCGTATAGTCGAAATTTGTATGCCATGAAAACCAAGTATTATCGAAATAGGCTCTTGAGTTATCGCCGAAAGACGCACCATCAAAGTTAACCTGGCTTGACATAATTCTATTTTCGTCTTTGTAGCCGAATTTTGTCCCGCTAAAAAAAGCATCTTCGGTAAATGTAGCTTCTGTAAACCTTGCGGAATTTGCAAATGTCGCACGCTCAAAGTGAATATTCTGAAAAGTGGCCTTAGTGAAATCAGCTTTTACATAAAATTTAGCTTCTGTGAAACTTGTACTCTTATTAAATTTACAATGCTTGAAAATTACTTGACTGAACAAAGGTCTTTCTTCGTGACCAAAAATGGTATTACTAAAGTCTGTCTCAAAAAATTCAGCGTTTTCAAAATTAGCTGCATCATAGAATTCGGCATCCCGAAATTCTGTTTCCCTATTTTCTGGAAACTTTACCCCTTCAAAAATTGCTTTAGAAAAAAACTTTGTTCTACGGAAACTTGCGTATTCACTAAAGGTGACTTGTGGGAATTTTGCCTCGTTATGAAATTTGGCATCACAAAACGAACCCTTATTGAACTTTGTCCGATTAAATGATGGGTGAGATGTTTTGTGAAAAGTTACACCAGCAAAATCACCACGTTCTAGGAATTCAACGCTATTGAAGTTGACTCCCCCGTGAAAGTTTGAGAGCGTAAAATAAGCATCTTCCAAAAACTTCGCATCGAAAAAGTCAAAACGCCCTATGAATTTGCAGTGCTTGAAACTTACTATTTCAGCGAATGTTGCATGAGCAAAGTCAGCGTTAATGCTGAATTCTTGCTTCTCACGCTCTATGCGGTTTGGGAAATAGACCATTCTAAAATCCCAATTGTCATCTTTAGCTCTCTGCTGATATACCTTTTCAAAGTCGTCAACTTTTCCTTTACTCGGATAATGCAAAACACAATACTGTTTTCCATCAATCTCGCCATAAGAAGGTAAACCCCGACAGACATTTTTGCGAACTTCATATACGACAAAATGAGCATTCTTGAACCGCCAATCGGCACAATAACAGACGAATTTCTCTTTGTTTGCCATAGGCTTTGTGACAATTTACTCCCTCATAAAAATCTTGACGCCCTTTTCCCCGCGCCGTTGTTCGGCTTTTTCGTAGCCAGTGACGCCGAGGTCGTTGGTTAAGACGCGGTTGGGGCATTGGGCGGCGGGAGTAGTTTAGTTGGTTCCGAAGATTTGGCGGAAATCCACCTGGATGCCCTCGCTTTCCACCATTTGGTTGTGAAAACGCTTTTTGCCAGTTTTGTCGGCGACAAAGACCGTGTTGGTAAAAGGCTCAACCGTCCAGACGGCCTTAATTCCGTTATCCACCAGGGTTTGTGCTTTAACAATCAGGTCTTCGATATTCTGGCTGGCAGAGACAATTTCAATCGCAATAATCGGCATTTCGGGGAATTTGGCTATGTCATGCCAAAAATCGGGTTTGATGTTAGTGCGCGGATAGACCGAAATGTCGGGCGTCAGGCCGTTGCCGATAGCCAAAGTCAATTCGGGAAAAGGTCTGACGCTTTTGTTTTCCAGCAGGTGTTCGATAATTTCCTGACACAGATAACTATGGATATATGAGGGCATTTCTTCCACCGCGCTTTCTTGTTCCAATTCAACAACTTCTTCGAGCATCATGGTCTTTTACCTCGTTTGTGACGCCATTATAAACCTTTTAGAGTGAATGCCAAGTTATTCCATCATGGGAATTTTGACGCCTCTTTCCCGCGCCGTTGAGCAAAGCTATAAGCGGCCCGGCGTCAATCAACGTCATGGCGTTTTCAATCCTTGTCGGGAAAACTTTTCGGCTAACGCCGCGCTGTACGGGCTTGGTTGGTAGCCGCTGTGCGGGGCTGCCGAACTGTCAACGACTCCGACCAAGCCGGCTAAAGTTTCGTCCAATGGATGCGCCGCAAACTGTTCGCCGGATGCGCCCAGCTTGTCGGCAATCCATTCAACAGGCGTTATCCCGTGTGCTGATGCAGCGTCGTTGAGCGCGTGAAAAACCGTATCGGGCAATTCAATCACTTGGCTCATAGCTTTACCTCCAAACTCAAACGCAGTTTATCACTCATCCGCCAGCAGCGGAATCCTGACGCCCTTATCTCGCGCCGTTGCTGCGGCTTCCTCGTAGCTGGCATCAACGTGACGGGCGACGCCGGAACGGTGATTAGGTTGCCGCACGAATTCCGACGAACTCGCCGGGTTTGACAGTTTCCAACGCTTCAAGCGCGGGCGGGACGAGCGCGGCGAGGTCTTCGTAGCGGTTGCTGCGCGCGTGCAAGATGACCAGCGCAACCTGGCAAGCGGCTAGGTTCTGTTGGTTGGGAAGGCTTTTATCAACCGTCAGCAAAACATCGAAACGGCCCGCGACGGCCCACAGCAACGCGCCGTTTTTCAGGCCCTTAACGCCGGCGTCCTCAACCGTAGAAACTTCGTGGCCGGGCCAGAGGTGACGCAGACGACGCGGCACGCATTCGTCAAGCAGCAGTCGCATAGCTTTCCAGCAGCCATTTCCGGTAAATTTCCAACACGCCCAACGCTTGCTCACGGGTGACGGTGGGAAAATCATCCAGGAAAACATCCAGGCTATCGCCGCCTTCGAGATAGTCGAAAAGGTTTTGCACCGGCACACGAGTACCCGCGAACACAGGCGTGCCGTGCATTTTCTCGGGGTCAGTTTCAATCAATGGTTGCATACTAATCCTCCGCGTTTTGTTTCAGCATCGGTATCTTAACACCCTTTTCCCGCGCCGTTGCTTCGGCTTCTTCATAACCCGCGTCAACATGGCGGGCGACGCCGAGGCCGGGGTCGTTGGTCAGGACGCGGTTTAATCTTTTGGCGGCTTCGTCCGTGCCGTCGGCTACTGAAACTTGTCCGGCGTGTAAACTGTAACCGATGCCGACGCCGCCGCCGTGATGGAAGGAAACCCAGGACGCGCCGCTGGCGGTGTTCAATAAGGCGTTGAGGATGGGCCAGTCGGCGATGGCGTCGGAGCCGTCGCGCATGGCTTCGGTTTCGCGGTAGGGCGAGGCCACGCTGCCCGTGTCGAGGTGGTCGCGGCCAATGGCGACGGGG
>JAYVJN010000054.1:0-5235 GCA_043769325.1 Acidobacteriota bacterium | reverse complement strand
GCAGACCGCCGGTTCCACGCTCACCGCGCAGCAGCCGGAAGTCAACATCGTGCGGACGACGATTCAGGCGTTGGCGGCTGTCTTAGGCGGCACGCAATCCTTGCACACCAACGGTATGGACGAGGCCCTGGCCTTGCCCACGGAGAACGCGGCGCGTATCGCCTTGCGCACACAGCAAGTTATCGCCCACGAATCGGGCGTCGCGGATACGGTTGACCCGTTGGCGGGTTCTTACGCCATCGAACACCTAACCAACGAAATCGAACGCCTGGCGCAGGATTACATCGCCAAAATTGACGCCCTCGGCGGAATGTTGCGGGCCATCGAAACGGGCTACGTTCAACGCGAAATTCAGGAAGCGGCCTACGAATACCAACGCGCCGTAGAAACCCAAGACGCGGTGGTCGTCGGCGTCAACCGTTTCCAAATCGAAGAAGGCGACACAATTCCCATTCTGCGCGTGGACGCCGCCGTCGAACGCGCTCAAGTCGAACGCCTCCGCGCCGTCCGCGCCCAACGCGACAAACAAACCGCCGACAATAGTTTAAGCAAATTAACCGAGGCCGCCAACGGCACGGAAAATATGCTCCCACGCATCCTCGCGTGCGTGGAAAATCACGTCACCGTCGGCGAAATCAGCCACGCCCTGCGCCGCATCTGGGGCGAATACCGCGAAGCCGTGACGCTCTAAAATAAGGAAACCAATATGCCCAACGAACCCGCATCCAAAGCCCTGTTTGACCCACGGGAAGCCGACGCGAAATATGAACCGTTCCCGTCGTTTGCCGCTTGGTCGGCGCAAATTACGCTCGACGAAGCGCGTTGGGGGCGTTATACGGCGCGGCTTGAAGGTTTGCGGAAAGAATCCAGCCCCGAACTGCTCAGGAAAGCCAAAGAAGTGGTTGAACGTGCGGCGGCGGTTGACACGGGCGCAATTGAAGGGCTTTACGAAACCGATAGAGGGTTTACGTTCACAGTAGCCACCGAAGCCGTTTTGTGGCAGTCGGTAGTGGCGGAGAAAAAAGGCCCGGAAGTCTTGGCTTTGATTGAATCGCAACTTCGCGCTTACGATTATGTGCTTGATTTTGCCACGCAGAAAGTCCCTCTGGCGGAAGTCTGGATTAGAAGACTTCACGAAGAAATTTGCCGCGACCAGAAAACTTATAAAGCCTACACGGAGCTAGGGATTCAGGAATTGCCTTTGCCGAAAGGAGTTTACAAACACCTGCCCAACCACATCCGGCGGCAGGACGGGCAAATCCACGCCCACGCGCCGGTTGATTTGACGCCCGCCGAGATGCACCGCCTCTGCGAAGAACTCCGCGCCGACGATTTCGCCGCCGCGCATCCGGTCTTGCAAGCCTCCTACGCCCACTACGCTTTCGTGCGAATCCACCCCTTCGCCGACGGTAACGGGCGCACGGCCCGCGCCCTGGCCTCCATTTTCACCTATCGCTCAAGCTCCGTCCCGCTCATGATTCTGACCGACAACAAAGGGGCCTATCTCGACTCGCTGGAAAAGGCCGACGCGGGCCGTTACCAAAACTTCGCCGATTTCATCATGGAACGGGTCATTGATTCGATTCAGCTTTTTGAAGAAAGCATAAAGGCCGCCCGACAGCCAGCCTTTGAAGAAGCCGCCGCGCAATTCAAACGCCTCTATCAAACCAAAGGCGGTTACACGCAAGCCGAAGTTGATAATGCTGGCTATGAATTGATGCAACTTTTCCAAGACACCATTTCCCAAGAACTTGAAAAAGTAAAAATGCTAGAAACGATTCGCGTCGCAAGAAATAATCAACTAAATGGGCATAAAGTGATGGAAACAGGTTATCGGTTGCCCGTGAAAGATGGCCCTTTGTATCTCAATCTGTATTTCTCTGTTGCTGCACCCTTGAAGGCTTCTATTTCACGCCATTTCGCGTTGGAAGTGCCAAAAGATTGTGACCAAGAGGACTCGCTGTTAATTCGTAAAACGGTTGCAGAATCGAATACCCAACAAGACCTTAGAGCCTTTACGAATCAGTTTTTTACCCAAAGATCTGATCGTGATCATCATTTCTACGCTCGCATTAACGAGTTGCACCCTGCTCCAACCGGCGCGTTGCAGATGCGGCTGAAAATCGCCGCCGAAGCGATAGTAAACGAGGCCCTCAACGAACTATTAAAATTGGCTGCCGAAAATCCGCAAAGCTAGGCGAATAATCACAGATGCCCCCAATCAAATTTCTCAGCCGCCTTTTCCGCGCCTTAGCTTTGGACATCACGCCATTGCGACGTGTGCGCGATTTTCGCCTGTTGTATTTCGGGCAGGTCGTTTCATCTTTGGGGACGATGATGACTTATGTGGTTATCCCCTATCAAGTCTATCAGTTGACGAAATCTTCGTTGCTGGTGGGTTTGTTGGGGGTGGCGGAGTTTGTGCCGTTGTTGGCGTTGGCGTTGGTGGGCGGGGCTTTGGCGGACGCGGTTGATAGGCGGCGTTTGATTTTGGCGACGGAGTTTTTGCTGACGCTCTGCACGGCGGTTTTGTGGCTCAATTCGTGGGCCTGGCAACCGCGTTTGTGGCTAATTTTCGTGATGGCGGGGACGCGGGCCGCTCTGAGCGCGTTGCAACGGCCCGCGCGCGAGGCCCTGACGCCGCGCATCGTGCCGCCGGAGATGATGCCGGCGGTGGCGGCCCTGCGTTCGGCGGCGTTTAATGTGAGCGGCATCGGCGGGCGGGCGTTGGGCGGCATTTTGGCGGTGAAATTCGGCGCGGCTTTTGCGTATGCGCTTGATGCTGTTTCCTTTGCGGCTTCGCTGACCAGTCTGTTTTTACTCAGCGCGATTCCGGCGGCGGCGAATGCGCGGCGCGTGAGTATGTCGGCCATCGTTGAAGGCTTGCGTTACGCCCGCAGCCGGCGCGAATTGCTGGCGACCTATCTGATTGACATCAACGCCATGTTTTTCGGAATGCCGATGGCCTTGTTCCCGGCGATGGCTGAGGGCTTTGGCCCAGGTTGGGTGGGCTGGTTTTACGCCATGCCGTCCGTCGGGGCGTTCTGCGCTTCGTTTACGTCGGGCTGGACTAAACGCATCAACCGGCAGGGTTTAGCCATTACGATTGCGGCCAGTTTGTGGGGCGCGGCGATTGTGGCGTTTGGCTTGGCCGGCAACTTGTGGCTGGCCTTGTTCTTTCTCGCGTTGGCGGGCGCGGCAGATGAAGTCAGCGCGATTTTCCGCGTGACGATGTGGAACGAAAGCATCCCCGACCATCTGCGCGGGCGTTTGGCGAGCATCGAAATGCTTAGTTACCTGAGCGGGCCGAAACTGGGCGACGCCGAGGCGGGTTTGGTGGCGAGTTTGACCAGTCCGCGCGTTTCGGTGGTATCGGGTGGCGTCTTGTGTATCTTAGGTTCAATTGGTTTGGCCTTTTGCCTGCCCGCGTTTTTGCGCTACGACGGGCGCGAGGGCCGGGCGCGTAAAAGAGAAGAAGACGCGGCCCACGCCGCCACAGCCTGAACGCTGACGCTTGCCAGACAACCGAATTGGTTTTACAGTGCATCTTTGGTTTTCTGCCCGTCCTTAAAATTCCCCCTTAAAATGTTTGGCGTTACCCCGCGCCCGACTAACCATTTATTACAATTTGTAGGAGAGAAAATGTTACGAAAAACACACTCGCTGGGGGCGGTTTTGCTGTGCCTTTTGTTGTCAGGCATAGTTTTAGCCGACCAAATTACGCTCAAAAACGGTGACCGCCTGACCGGAAAAATCGTTAAATCCGACGCCAAAGAATTGGTCATTCAAACCGAATCTGCCGGCGCGGTGACGGTCAAACGCGACGCCATCGCCACGATAAATTCGGAGCAACCGCTCAATGTATTCACCAGCGACGGCCAGAAATTGGTTGGGCCGGTGGAAACCGAAGCCGAAAAAATTGTCGTTCGCACCAAAGACGCGGGCCTGGTGGACGCGCCGCTGGCAAAAGTAAACATCATCCGTTCCAACGAAGAACAGGTGCGGGTCGAAGCCGAAGAGGAACGCTACCGCAATCCGGGTCTGACCGATTTATGGACGGGTACGGCGGAATTTGGCCTCAGCCTGGCGCGCGGCAATTCGGACACGCTCACTTTTGTCGCGGGCGGTGACGCCGTGCGCGCCACCCGCCGCGACAAAACCACTATTTACGCCGCCACCATTCGTTCTACTAATCGCGTCAACAATGTGCGCCAGACCAGTGCCAGCGCAATTCGTTTCGGCGGGCGTTATGACATCAATTTTAGTGAAAAGATGTTCGGTTTCGGTTTCGCCGATGTGGAATATAATCGTTTTCAATTGGTTGAACCGCGCCTCGTCTTAGGCGGCGGCATCGGGCGCAATATCATTAAAAATGACCGCACCGTTTACGATGTTTTTGCGGGCGCGGCAAGCAACCAGGAATTTTTCACCAACGGCACGCGCCGCCGTACCGCCGAAGTCTTGTTTGGACATGAACTTACACGCCGTCTTAACAAAGCCAGTTCGCTCAAGCATCGTTGGGTGGTTTATCCCAACGTGAGCGATTTCGGACAATACCGCTCCGTGTTTGATTTGTCGTTGCTCACCAATCTGAGCAGCCGCCTGAGTTGGTACGTCACTATTGGAGACCGTTACGTCAGCAATCCTTTGGCTGGCGCGAAAAGTAACGATTTGCTGTTTACCACCGGCATCCGCACTACCTTTGGCCGCAAGCGCGGTTAAGCAAAAGAGCAAGACGAAGCCAGTAGGGGAGTAGGGGAGTAAGGGAGTAAGGGAGTAAGGGAGTGGGTTAGCTTGTGGAACATCCTACTGGCGAAGCGCGCCGGTAAGTCTTCTGCGCAGACCGCGACGGCGGCGGCGGTTCGCGCCTGGGTTAGGCAACGCGCCCGACGCAGAGCGTTACTCCCACACTCCCCTACTCCCACACTCTCTCAC
Source organism: Acidobacteriota bacterium (assembly GCA_043769325.1). Lineage (GTDB taxonomy): Bacteria > Acidobacteriota > Blastocatellia > Pyrinomonadales > Pyrinomonadaceae > JAYVJN01. The sequence goes on along the minus strand of JAYVJN010000054.1, from coordinate 300 downwards.
TAGCGCGTTGCGCCGTCGCTGCGTTGCTTTGTCTCTCCGTCATTTCCCGCTTGCTTTACGCCCGCTTTGCATTAAAATCAAACTGTTATGCCGAACTACGATTACGACGAACAAGTTGTAACCCAGAGCAAAGAGAAGCTGAAACAGCCGCCGCTCTACAAAGTCGTGATTCACAACGACGATTTCACGACGATGGAGTTCGTTATCCTGGTCTTGCACCAGGTATTCCAACACGCTGAGGCCGACGCCTTCCGCATCATGTGGCAAGTCCACACGCAAGGCGCGGGCGTGGCCGGCATC
>JAYVJN010000053.1:0-13382 GCA_043769325.1 Acidobacteriota bacterium | reverse complement strand
CGGGACTCATCACACCCACCGTGTTCGGCCCCACGAATTGCGCCCCACATTCTTCCGCAACTTCAACAATCTCAAGCACATCGTAAAGCGGCACTCTATCGGCAATCAACGCCAACAACGGCACACCCGCCGCCAAAGCCTCCAACGCCGCATCTTTCACACGCGGGGCCGGCACGAATATTACGCTCACATCCACCACGCCGAGCGCGTCCTGCGCTTCGTTGACCGTATTAAAAACCGGCTTGCCGTGAACCTCCAAACCGCCGCGCCCAGGCGTGCAACCGCCCATGATATTCGTGCCGTAATCCAGCATCAATTGGGCGCGGGCCGAACCCTCTCGGCCCGTGATGCCTTGCACTATGACGCGCTTGTTTTGGTCAATGAGAATCGCCATTTGGCTAAGTGATGAATGCAAAATGATGAATGATGAAAGATGAATCCGGTGATTTCTCATCATTCATCGTTCATCATTCATCAATTCCTGTTATCGGTAAATCAATCATGGCCCCGCCCGCGCCGTGAAACCAGCATTCGACTTCGCAAGCGAGGCATTCGGTACACTTGCCGCGTTGGGCTTCTTCGCGGGCGATGTTCAGCACGGGCCAGCCGTTTTCCACAGACAAAATCTGCGGCGGGCAGACTTTGACGCATTCTTTCGTCTCGCAGTTGGCGCATAAATCATGGTCAAAAGTAATGCTGCCGGTTCTGCTTGCAAAAGTGTATGGCTTGGTAGCCGCGCCCTTGCTCACGCGCGGGCTTCCGCCAGTTTTCGCCGTTGTGGTTTCAATCTATTCGCGCAAACGATTGGCGCAAAAATCCGCGCTGTCGTTTTTCTTGTATGCCTCAACGGGCGCGGGGCTGTCGGCTAAATAGTTGCGGATAATGTCGTTGGCTAAATCTTCGCCGTTGCCGCCAAGCCGGAGAACCGCCGGAATCATAGGGCGCACTTCGCGGAAGGCTTTCACGATGGCTCGCGCCAGGCCGAACTGCTCTTGGCTGGCGACGCCCGAACCTGACAGGAAATAGCCTTGGATGCCGGGGATTGACAAAATTATCCGCGCCGCCCGATAGACTTTCGAGGCCGGCGGGTTGCCGCTGGTGTCAACATAATCGGCGGGCTGCAAACCGGCCCGCAACGCCGCATCCATCGAGGCCATCGAACCGCCGCCGCCCGCGCCGTGAAAGCCAATCCGCAGGGGTTGGGGGTTAGGGGTTGGGGGTTGGCTTGGTTGCGGGCTGTTATCCTGACCCCTAATCTCTAACCCCTGACCCTCATGCGGGATTTCGACGAAGAAGAAAGTGCCGCGAAAGTCGTCGCGTTCGATGGCCCAGGCGATGCGTTCCAGTTTGGTGGGCGTGTGGCCGAGTTCGCGGGCGATTTCGATGCCGAGTTCGGGATGGCGGAAAACGGCGTAATCGTCAACCGAGACGCGGCTGTCAAGGGCCACAATGCGCCCGTCGGCGAGTTGCGCCAGGGGGTTAATTTCCATCGTGCGAGCTTCGCAAAGTTTCGCGGCGCAGTAGAGTTTGATGAGCGTGGCGGCCAGTTCGTCTAGCAATGCAATGGGCGCATCTGCTTGTGCCAGAAAGGGTTTTAGTTCTTCCGGCGTCGGTGTTTGGCGCACGCTGCACACAAAGCGGGCCATCGTCGCAGCGCGTTCTTCGATGCCGCTGCCGCCCTTCGCGCTGAACAACAGACAGGGGCGTTTCAAAGCGTCGTCAATGATGTAGCCGAGATAAAACTCGCGGGCGATGGCCTGTTTTTCTTCAACCAAAATCGCGTCGGGCGTCGCGCCATTGAATTTCAAATTTGAAATCTGAGATTTGAGAGAAGCGGCTTCATCGGGCGTTTCCGCAAACCCGATACCGCCTTGCGCGGCGCGGCTGGTGCTGTGAACCTGCGCCTTGACGACCACCGCGCCGCCAATTTCCGCAGCAATGACTCGCGCTTCATTCTCAGACATCGCCAAACCGCCGCGCGGAATCGTAATCCCTTGCGCGGCTAGAAGTTGCTTGCCTTGATATTCGTGCAGTTGAGCCATTTTGGGGTTTTAGATTTTAGATTTTAGATTGGATTTTGACGGCTGCGCCGATTTTAATTAAAATTTGGTGCTTAACGCTACTCTGTCCAATCGCAAATCTAAAATCCAAAATCGCAAATTCACTTAGTAACAGGCCAAAAATAAGTTGACCCACAATGCGGAAGCCCGCACTTTAGTTCGGGCGTAAAACATGGCACACTTGACGAAGTGCGTGTTTCTGCAAGATGCTTGGTGGGCCAGGTTATTTTATTCGCATTACTTACCCGATGCGCGTGGTCTGCATGGCGACCATAAACCATTGCCCGCCGCGTTTGAGCCAAGTGCCGGTGACGCGGAATTTAGCCGCTTCCGTACCCTTTCGCTTGCGTTGGTTGACCAGATTCACGATGGCGGTGTCGCCGTAAAAACGAAAAAACAGGTCTTCATCGCGGTACTCCTCCAGCGCGTTGGCAAAATCCTGCAAGGCTTCAGCTTTGCCGTAAAGTTTGCCGCTCTGTGAAGTCAGCACCAAATCTTCCGCGAAAATGCGGGACGGTGCGGCGATGTCGCCTTGCAGACGCGCCTGTCTGAACTCGCCCAAGAGTTTTGTGATTTCTTGTTCGGTGCTGGCGTCGGCTTTAGCTTTGAGCATTTTTCCGGCGGTTTGCGCCAACACGCCGACACTCAAACCCAGCAGCACACAGGCCGCCAGCCAAAATCCCCGGTTTCGTTTCATGGTTTTTGCTTTTGCCGCTCTTGCATGATGCGGTTGTAATATGTCCAAGATGTTTCGTTGACTTGATTTATATCCACTTTGTCAGGCGCGTGGCGGTAAAGCGGAAATTTGTCCATGACGGCTTGGCGGGTGCGTTCCGGCAGCATTTCCCACTTCTCAAAGCGGCGCGAACGGGCGTGATAGACCATGTTGCCTTCGTGTTTGTCCATCTTTAGCCAGGGCAACCAGGGGCCGAAGCGCGTCCAGGAAGTCATCACGCGGGGCGGGCCGGGTTTGTGTAAATCTTCTTTGGGGATATAGAAATCAAATAATTCAGACGCGGTATAGTTTTTCTCCCAACCGGGCAAAGGGTAAAAGGGAAAAGCGTCGGCGTGCCAGACATAAAAGTCATCCCACTCTTGCGGCGCGCCGATTTCGCCGCGCATCTGTTTGCCGTCCATCGAGGTAAACGAATACTTGCCGCCGGCGATGCGAAAGCGCGAGTTTACGGGGTCGTTAGCGATATGGAAGACTTCGTTTTTCTCTTTGGTAAAGGGATTATCCCATTCGTAAATAATTTCGTCGGTTTTGGGGTCGGTATAAAAGACTACTTCGCGGGTGGCAAGAAAATAGCCATCTTTTTCGGGCGTCGGGATAAAACGCCGGACGTTAAAGCCCTCTACGCCGAAGAGTTTCTGCGGGCGTTGGCCGACGATATACGAATACGCGCTGCCTTTGATGTAATAAAAGACCTCGCGGCCAGCGGGCGGCGCGAATGATTCAAAATAGAGTTGCGGCAAAGTGCGCTTGGGGTTGTTTTTGCCCTTTTGCGCGGTGCAGGGAATCGCTAACAGCAGCAGTAGGCTGGCAATTAATATAATATGTCTTAATTTCATAACATTTCCCTTCCGTCATATTACAAACGGTTGACAAACGGGTTTGGGTAAGGATACATTTGTCTGGCTTTTAAGACAAATAGTAAAACCTAGAATAATGATACTAAGCAGGTCAGCATATATTTGTAACCCAATGATAATGCGGAAACACGCACGAAGTAAGTGTGTCATGCGCCCTTACTCCGTGCGGGCTTCTGCATTATGTCGCAAAACTTTGGCTCACCCGCTTATTAGCACAAACGGCAAGAAAATCAAGCGGTAATTGTCTGACAGTTAGAACAAATACAAAACATCGGGCGGGGTTTGCTAAAAGCCCTTAGCCGCATTTATAACCGATGCCACAAAGGGCAACCACGAAGGAGAAAGTTATGTTCGATTTGAGAGGCCGAAAAGTATTTCTTGGCTGTGTGATTTTGGCTTTGCTGTGCGTTTCGGCATTCGCGCAGAGCGCGGCGAAAATCAGTGGCACGGTGAAAGATTCAAACGATGCGGTGGTGGTGGGCGCAACCGTGACCGCGCTCAACATCGCCAGCAGCCAGCGTGTGACGGTGACCACCGATGCCGCCGGCAAATATGAGTTTGCCAATTTACGCGGCGGCACTTACCGCGTAACGGCGACAGCCAACGGGTTTGGCGAGGTAGCCGAAACTATCGGCTTGGACAACGGCGCAACCGTAAGCCAAGATTTCTCTATCGCGCCGGGCGCCATACGCGATGTGGTGACGGTAACGGCAGGCAAGGGCAGTGAACGGCTGGCGATTGAAACGCCGCAAACCGTGAGCGTTACCTCTGCCGACCAGATTGAGCAGCGCGTACCGCGTTCCACCTTTGAGGCCATCGAACGCGCGCCAAATTTGTCTTCGTTGGAAACGAATCCGGCGCGTGAGCGTCCGCGCTTGCGTGGGTTGGCTTCGACTCGTCTGCTGGTTTTGGTGGACGGCGAAAAGCTGAATAACGCGCGTTCCGACCCGGGGGCCAGCGGCGCGCCGATTGCTGTTATTGACCCGTCGCAACTTGAATCAGTGGAAGTGGTGGCCGGTTCCGGTTCCAGCCTCTACGGTTCGGACTCTATCGGAGGCACCATCAACCTGATAACCAAAGGCCCGCCGCGCCCCGAAACCGGCGTGGTCTTTGGCTTGCGGTTGGACGGCAGTTTCAACAGCAACGGCAAGGTGCGGCGGAGCAATGTAACCGCAACATTGGCGAATAACACCTTCGCTTTTCGCGCCAGTGGCAATCTTTACCGCAACGCCAATTACACCGCCGGCAACGGCGAAGTGACTTTGGCGCAAAACGTCGCTTTCGGTCAATTTTTCCGCCAATTTCCGACCAACGCCGCCGGCACAACTTTTCAATCCGCTGCCAGCTATGTCGTTTTTAACCAGCCCAGAAAGCAAGAAGTCCTTAATGGGCAAGGACATGGCGCGGGCGAACAATTTGACCTTTGGTTTTTCCCCAGCGCGAAACACAATTTCCGGGGCCGCTACATTAACCGTGACGACGGCAATAACGGCAACGCTTTCTCCGGCCCGCCATATGAAACGCAAGAACGCTACGGTGCTTACCGCGATTTCAACAAAGGTGGTCTGCGCTATGAGGGGTTGGGTTTGGTGGAATATATCCCGCGCGTCTCGGTCAATGTCTTTAGCCAGAAACTCTCCTTTCCGCAAAACCAATACACTTACGTCAACACGGCAGGGGCCACTGGCAGCTATCTGAATGCCACAACCTTCACCGGTCTGCCTTCGATTCTCAACTCTGGTGTTGGCGGCGCGAGTTACATTGACAACCAAAACTCTATCCGCACCACCGGCGTTGATTTACAAGCCACCATCGCGCCGTTTCGCGGCCTCTTTGCCACCGTCGGCGGCGGCCAGACCAAAGACCGTTCACAGGATTACTTCTTTAGCTCGGCCTTTTCCGGCTTTGGCCCAAGCCGCGTCTTTACCAGTGCCGCTCCGGTTGTCGGCGCGAGTTCGCCGGTCACAGAATACAAAGACAATAATATCTATGTGCAAGCCGAGTTTGACCGCGTGAAATGGTTCCGTCTATCGGGCGGCATCCGCTATGACCGCTGGATTACGACGGCCATTTCCGGCAACGGCTTTCCTTTGAACACCGAGGTTGCGGCTTTGTCTGCCGCGACTCCGGGGCTGACGGCAAACCCGGGAAACTTACGCTCTTTAGTGGCCGCCTTGCCTGGTCTCAACGCCCTGCTCGCCGGCACCGGCACGGCTGGTTCCAACCGCAGTTCGCGCACCGGCAATATCGGTCTGGTAGGCCGCTTGCCTGGCGGCATTAACCCTTACTTTCGCTTTGCCAACAGTTACCGCGAACCGGGCATCACCGAGCGTTACCTGATTCGTAATTTCACGCCAGGCGGAGCCTTTGCCTCGCTTGTGGTGGGCAACCCCAATCTGCTACCCGAAAGAAGCGAGAGTTACGATACCGGCGTGAAGGTGCAGCGGAAGTATTTCAACTTCTCTTTCGCCTATTTCCGTAACGCCATCACTGACTTTCTGGTCTTTGCGCCAGCGCAAAATTACGCCATTGCGCCGGCAGTAGCGGGTATCAGTACCGTCAGTATCAACGCACGCATCAATCAGGGCGCGGCGATTATCAAAGGTTACGAGTCAACTGCCGAAGCCAGCATCCCGCTTGGCAGATTGGGCAGCCTGAACCCTTTCTATTCGCTTGGCACTTTGCGTGGGACGAACAAAAACCCCGTCGCGCAACAAATCACCGCGCTCAATCTGCTTTACAACCGGAGCGACACGTTGATTAAACTGGAAGGCTCGGCCACCGATTTCCCATTGGGCGGCATTACGCCATTGCGCTTTCTAACCGGTGTTCAATACCTGGATAAGACGGGCCGGTTGTTTGTCGAATACACGCTACGGCATCAAAACCGTATCGTCCGTGCCGACCCTAACCAGTTCATCGGCACGGCTTTAATAAACGTCAACACGTTTCTCAGCAATAACCCCTTCACCAAGCAATCCATCAAGGGCGGCTACAACTGGAAAGCCGAAAATTACAAGTTTTCCATCACCGCCGGTATAGATAATCTCAACGACAAGTTCTTTATCGAACACTTTAACACCGCGCCCGCGCCGGGCCGTAGTTTTGTCTTTGGGTTTACGACGGAAATTTTCAATCTGCTCAAGAAGTGACCTGTGAAAAGAGCTTGACTTGGATTATCATCTGGGCGCATCTTTCACACCGAAAGATGCGTCCGGCTGTTTTGAGGTGAAGTTATGAGTACAATTGTCCAAGCCACTATCGAAGACCTGTACCTGGAAGAAGGTAAGGCTGAACTTGTAAACGGGGAGATTGTAAGGTTTATGTCAACCGGAGATATGCCGGGCCGGGCCGGTGGAATAATTCACGCCTTGCTTTTTTTATATGAAAGAGCAACTGGCGGGGGCCGTGCTTACCCTGATAACGTAGGCTTTCGCGTGCATTTGCCGCACCGTGAATCGTTTAGCCCGGACGCCGCCTGGCACACGGGGCCGCGAACCGGCATGAAATTCCTGGAAGGCGCACCGGCCTTTGCCGCCGAAGTGCGGAGCGAAAACGACTACGGCCCCAAAGCCGAGCGCGAAATGGCTGCCAAACGCGACGACTATTTTGCCGCCGGCGCGTTGGTGGTGTGGGATGTAGATTTGTTGAGCGAGGATGTGGTTCGGGTTTACCGCCACAATGACCGCACGCCGACCTTTTACCGGCGCGGCGAGACAGCCGAAGCCGAACCCGCCGTTCCCGGTTGGACGATGCCGGTGGACGACCTTTTCCGTTGAGATTACTACAATGCAGAAACTCTTTTATCGCATCTTTGGGTTAGCCCTGCTCTGTCTGGCCCTGGCGGGCTTGTCTTTCGCGCAAGGCGGCGGACGCGGTAAAGGCGCGTCGAAACCAACGGTCATGGTTAAATGGCGTCCCCCGTCGGCGCGGCCCGCTACGCTTAAATTGAGCGACGATTTGGCGTTGATGATGAAATACTTCGCCGGCGAGTTCGACAACTATTTCCAGGCCTGGGAGCAACTTGAAACCAAAGCCGCCGGCGATAAATTCAACCATATCCATTCGGTCTTTGCGCCGATAACCGCGCCCGCGTTTGGCCCCAACGCCTTTTACGTCAAGCAATATAGCGACGGCGACCCGTCTAAAATCTATCGCCAACGGCTTTACAGTTTCGGCCTCAATTCCCAAGAACAGGCCATTGAACTGAAAATCTACACGCCGCCCGACGAAAAAGCCTTTCTCGACGCGCATAAAGACCCCGCAAAATTGAACGGTTTGACGCCCGCCTCCATGAAATACTCGGCTGGTTGCGACGTTTACTGGAAACGCGACGGCGAAAATTTCAAGGGCTATATGAAAGACGGCGCGTGTAAGTTCTTCTCGCAGCGTAGTCAGAAAAACATTGTCATCACTGACACTTTACTGCTCACCAAAGACGAAATCTGGATAAACGACCAGGCCCGCGACGAAGCCGGCGGCTACGTCTTCGGCAATAAAGAGAACATCCCCAGCAAATTAAAGCGCGTCAAGTGGTTTACCGGCTGGGCCGCGATTCGTAAAGAAAACAGTGAAGAATATGGCCCCGCGTTTCGTTATGAAATCCACGACCAGGGCCAAATAATGCCCGTTCCGCAACCCGACGGCGCAGCATCCAAGTTTTCCGTGCAATTGGCCCAACTCGTCTTTCAAGGCGCATCGAAAACTCCGATTCTAAAACTCGGCGTCATCGAAAACGCGACAGGCAAAACCGTTTCCTACACCTGGGCCAACCCCGAAGCCGAACGCATCGGGATAAATCTGCGCTGGATGCAAACAGGGTTGACTCTGAAAAAGTAAATTGTGCCTCGTAAATCGTGACAAGAAAGTTGTTCATTATTTACGATATACGGTTCACGGTTTACGCAACAACTATGGCGGAAAAATCAGTATTTGAGCGTTGCGTCGGCGTCTGGGAAGGCGTCTATAATCTACTGGACACCAACGGCGGTTTGTTAGACCGACACCGCAGCCGTCTTGAAATTTATCAAGATGGCGCAAGGCGCGGTTCACGCAACATCTACAATTGGGACGACGGGCGGCGTGAGGTCTATACTTTTTGGGGCGAATACCAGGGCAACGGCGTCACGCAACTCGAATCGGAGCGCATCATCGGTGAATTTACCGAAATCGGTGACGTTATCGTGTTGACCTGGCACTACAAATTCGCGCCGGACAATCCGATGACGGAAATTATTCGCCTGATAAATGACCGCCAACGTATTCGTTGCTGGCAGTTTATGGAACACGGACGGCTAACCAAAGTCATGGCGATAGAAGAGTTCAAAGTCGCGGATGAACCACCGCCGGGCGCGCCCTGGCAGTAAGCAATCAAACGCCAAACGCGGAGCGTGTAACTATTCATTGTCAACTTTCAACTGTCCACTGATTTTCAGAAAAACGGCTAAAACTTTGTTTGCCTAATGGAACGACGCAACTTTCTTAAAAGCGCAGGGGCCTTTGCTCTCGCCGCAGCTTGTCCCGTCCGTGCGGCGCAGGGTAAGCGCGTTTTGATTGCCGGCGCGGGCCTGGCGGGTTTGGCGACGGCCTACGAACTGGCGCAACGCGGGTTTCAGGTGACGGTCATCGAGGCCCGCAACCGTCACGGCGGGCGCGTCTTTACGATGCGCGAACCGTTTGACGATGGCTTGCGCGTGGAGTTAGGCGGGGAAGTTTTGGGCAATGGCTACAAGCGTTTTCTCGGTTACGCTGCCAAATTTGGCATTGCCGTTGACGAAGAACCCGCCGCGCCGCCCGCCGCCTTGCCGATGCTGATGAAAGGGCAATTTTACCCTTCCGGCGTCGCGCCCGCGCCGCATCCTTACGCGCTCACGGGCGACGAGGCCAGATTCTCTCCACCGTCTTTGCTCAATCGTTATTTCCGCGTCTGGGCCGAAGCGTTGGCTAAGAATCCGTCCCGCGCGGTTGATTTCGATAAACTTTCCATCGCGGATTTGTTGCGCGTCGAAGGCGTTAGTGAACCGGCTATTCGGCTGATGAACATTTCGCTCAATTACAACGACATTGAGACGATAAGCGTGGCCGGCGCGTTATTTGATTTGCGGCGACGCGGCAACGGCGGCACGAAACTTGTGCGCGTGCGCGAAGGCAACAGCGCGTTGCCCGACGCGCTAGTCCGCGAATTGACGAAAGCGGGCGTTAAAATCAGCTACAACACGGCTTTGCTGGCTGTCGAGCATGACGCAAACGGGGTGCGCGTCGCGGTTCGTTCGGCTAACGGACGCCGCGCCACCATCGTCGCCGACCATTTCGTCAGCACGCTGCCCGCGCCGCCGTTGCGCCGCGTCAAGTTCACGCCCGCGCTGCCCGACGCGCAAACCATCGCCATACGTTTGTTGCCCTACACGCGCATCACCAAAATTTACGTCCAAGCCAAGCGCGCCAACTGGGACAAAGCGGGCTACGGCGGCGGCGTCTGGACGGACACGCCCGCCGAACGCATCCTCAACGTCAACGGCAAACCGGGCCAGGAACGCAGCCTTTTCGCGCTCTGGCTGGACGGCATCGGCACGCTCTCCGCCGACAAAATGCCCGACGCGGCCCGCGTCAAATGGGGCCTCAAAACCTTTGCCGAAACGCTGCCCGCGTGCGCCGGAGACGCGGAAAAAGGCGCAACCGTCTCGTGGGCCAATGACCGTTGGGCCGGCGGCGCATACTCCCACTTTCAACGCAATCAGTACGCCGCTTTTGCGCCCGCCTTGCGCCTCTCCGACAGCGTGCTACACTTTGCCGGAGAACATACCGCCGAACAAAACAACGGCATGGAAGGCGCGTTGGAATCTGCCGAAAGAGTGGTCAAAGAAATCGCCGGATAGGAATTACTATGGGCGTAAAATATCATTGCGCGTATTGCGGCCAGGATGACCCTTTTCAGATATTCGCCTTGCCGGGTAGCGCAACTGAGTTTGTCTGCGATATTTGCATTGATTCAGCGCGTCCTGCTCGCGCAGAAACTCCGGCGCAGCAAGAAGTTACAAGCAATAACCAGGCCGCCGCAAACAAACAGGCCGAAGCGGAAAAACCGTCTTTTGTTACGCCCAAGCCTTCGGCAACGCTTTCGGCCCGCATACAAGAGTTGATAGACGGGCTTGACCCTGACCCTGTGAAATCTTCGGCGACTTTTGCGTTCAAGAATTATCACAACGCGCTCCCGTTGCATTATCACGCGCTTTATTTTTGGGCGATAAAACCCGATGGGACTATGCTTTGCAAGGATTTGGACAGCAGCAGCAGCCCCGAAGTAGAAACCAACCCCGCGCAAATCCGTGAAGTCCTGGAAAACGGCGCGGCCCATCATCCTGAATTAAGAGAATTACTGTAAAATACTGTTATGGCAGCATTTGACATCGAAAATATCACACAACAATTCTTCCGCGCCGTCATCGAAAAACGCGCTGACGACATCGTAAATCACTACGTCGCGTCGCCCGATTTATACGTTCACGTCGAAGGCCCGCGCTGGTCAACTATCGGTTACGACAAGGTTTCCACCGGCTGGCGGGCCTTTACCGACGCGCCTTTATCCGTCGAAAATATCGAATGGATTGAAGGGCCGCGCGGCGAAGCGTCGGGCGATATGGCCTGGATTGGCGGCATCCTGGAGATGACGGTGCGCGTGGGCGAAAATGTCAATAAAGTAAGACTGCGCGGCACTTACGTTCTGCGGCAAGGCGATGACGGACACTGGCGCATCATGCACGAGCATTTCTCGCAACCCGCCACCGACCCTTACGGCATCGGCGATTGGTTGCCCGCGAAAAAGTAGGCGAAACGGTTGTTGATTTGGCACAGACTTTATGGACTGGTATCGCGTGAGTTTTGATGAACAGCGGCTTTACCGCAATGTCGCGCCGCCGGGCCGCGCGGCTTGGGGCGATGCGCTGGAATGGGCGCGCATCATCCGCGTGTGCTACCAGGTGGGCGACTTTATTGACCCCGACGAAATCTATCTGTTCAGCGACGAAAGACCGGAAAGCTACCTGATTCCGCTCTCTGCCGATGGCGGCAAGGAACTATTTGACGAAATACTGCGCCGCCAATTGTTGCCCGGCGATTTGGCCTTGCAAGCTATGTTGACGCCGGAAACGCTTGTTTGCTGGCCCGAACATTAACAAAGTGCCAGGCTCTTCGTGAGAAGTTGCGGAGTTGGGCGGCGGGCGCAAGCAACCCTTCCTGACCTGCCAGGTTGTTGAAAGGGCTTGGTTTACTGAAAGCGGCCTACAAGACAAGGTTAACCATATGCGACCTGGCAGGTTAGGAAGGGTCGCTTGCGCCCGCTGTTTCGTAGCCAATTCTTACTGAAAACCATGACCGACGAAACGATTACTGCCTATCGCGCCTTAGCCATGCAGGTTGAGTGCCGGGCTGTCAATGCGGCGCGTGACCGTGCGGAGGCGCGGGCGCAGATGGCGGATTCCATCGCCCGCATCGGACGGCAAATCGCGGCGAGTATTGCGTTTATCGGTTTCGATACGAAATTAGTCGTCTTGCCGGAATACTTTTTGACGGGCTTTCCTTTGGGCGAATCAATCGCGGCTTGGGCCGACAAAGCAGCTTTAGAAATTGACGGGCCGGAATATGAGGCGTTGGGCCGTATCGCGCAAGACCGCAAGATTTTTCTCTCCGGCAACGCTTACGAGTTGGACAAACACTTTCCGGGCCTCTATTTTCAGACCTCTTTCGTGATAAATCCGGCGGGCGAAGTGTGTTTGCGTTACCGTCGTTTGAATTCGATGTTCGCGCCGACACCGCACGATGTTTGGGATAAGTATTTAGAAATATATGGTTTAGATGGCGTGTTTCCAGTGGCGAAAACCGAAATCGGCAACCTGGCGGCGATTGCCTCGGAAGAAATTCTCTATCCCGAAATCGCCCGTTGCTTAGTCATGCGCGGCGCGGAAGTGTTCTTACATTCGACCTCAGAACCGCAATCGCGCAATTTATCTAACAAAGATATTGCCAAACGCGCCCGCGCCATAGAGAATCTGGCCTACGTCGTTTCTGCCAACAGCGCGGGCATAACCGGCACGGATATTCCCGCCGGGGCCACTGATGGGGGTTCGCAAATCATTGATTACACAGGCCATTTGCTGGCCGAAGCCGGCCCTGGCGAAAATATGGCGGCCTACGCGGAGATTGACTTGGAAGCCTTGCGCCGCTACCGTCGCCGGCCCGGTATGTTTAATATCCTCTCTCGCCAACGCTTTGAACTCTACGCCGCAAGTTATAGCCAACACAGCTTTTACCCCGCCAATACTTTGCTTAACACCGCTGCCGAACGCGCCCATTTTCTCAACACGCAGAAAGAAACCATTGCGCGGCTGAGTAACGAACAAATAATTTGAGCGCGCGATTCCGTCTTACAAGTGGCTAGAGTTTACTTCAAAGTAAGAGTGGAGTATCGCCTGTTAAGCAGGTGAGTAAAAGTTATGCCGGATAATAAAAGTTAGAGTTACGCCTTGAGGCGTGAGTTTTACGCAGCCCTTCACGACGCGAAGGCGTAACTCTCAACGCCGGAATACTTTCTCTTACGCGGTGGCATTTTTACTTTGCGCAAGCTCTACACAAGTGGCGGGGTGTAATCAAAAGTGAAGCGGCTCTGCCGCCGGCTGTGCGGCGACGGCTATGCCTCGCCGGAAACCACGCTCTCTCAATAATTTGGGGCTACGC
>JAYVJN010000052.1:0-3307 GCA_043769325.1 Acidobacteriota bacterium | reverse complement strand
TGCACGGGCACATTCTGGTGGTGGACGGCGGTTGGATGGGGCGATAGAAGATTACCGGCAGCGGGCCGCAAGACACAATGAGTTTTAATGATGGAAGTTGGTGGTAACAATACGGTGTCGCAAAACGGCGGGTTCAAGGTGCGCGGGCTGCGTTGGTGGATTATCGGCCTGGTGTTTCTCGCCACGCTCATCAACTACATAGACCGCCTCACGATTTCGGTTCTCGCGCCGGTTATTACCACAGACTTAGGGCTGACGAATACACAGTTTGGCGGCATTGCGACCTGGTTTTTGCTGGCTTATACCATCAGTCAGGCACTTTCGGGTAAGATGTATGACCGCATCGGCATTAAGCGCGGCTTCATGGTTTCGATAGTCATTTGGTCTTTAGCTGCGCTGGGCCATGCCTTTGCACGCGGTTTGGGGAGCCTGAGCGCGCTACGTTTCGTCTTGGGGTTGGGCGAAGCGGGCAACTGGCCCGGCGCGGCCAAGACAGTAGCCGAATGGTTTCCCGTCCGGCAACGCGCTTTCGGGATGGCGTTGTTCAATTCCGGCGCGGCTCTGGGTTCTATCATCGCGCCGCCACTGATTATCTGGCTGCAACTCTCTTACGGTTGGCAGACGACGTTTCTCGTCACCGGAACGCTTGGATTCCTATGGCTGGCCTTGTGGTGGTTTTTCTACGACGCACCGGAGCGTCACCCCTGGCTCACGGCGGAAGAACGCGCCCTGATTGAAGAAGGGGAGACGGGGAGAAAGGGAGACGGGGAGAAAGAGAGGCAAAGCGGCGAAACAGGCTGGCAGAGAGAAAACCTGAGTCCTGGCCAGACGGAGTTAATCTCCTCTTCTCCCTTTCTCCCCATCTCCCCTTCTTTGAGATGGCGCGAATTGCTGCGCCACCGGCAGACGTGGGCGATTATTCTGGCGCGGTTTTTCACTGACCCCGTGTGGTGGCTTTATATCACTTGGTTGCCGCTCTATCTCTATCAGGCGCGGGGCTTTAACCTCAAACAAATCGGTCTTTTCGCGTGGGTTCCTTACGTTGCGGCGGATGCGGGAAGTTTGTTTGGCGGCGCGATGGCGGGGTATCTCATCAAGCGCGGCTGGACGGTGGACGCGGCGCGCAAAACGGTTATCGCATTTGCCGCCATGCTCATGCCGTGTGGGATTGCGGCGGCGTTTGTCGGGAGCGCGATGCTTTCGCTGGCCCTAATCAGCGTCGTGCTTTTTGGCTTTCAGGTCTGGATAAACAACGTGCAGACGCTGCCCTCCGACTTTTTCCCCAAACGGGCCATCGGCTCAGTGGCCGGTTTGGGCGGTATGGGGGCCGGCCTCGGTTCAATGATTTTCACCTTGTGTACCGGCTGGGTGGTGGATCATTTTTCTTACACGCCGGTTTTGGTGGCAGCGGGTTTGCTAGCCCCGATTGGCACGCTGGTTTTGTTCGCACTGGCCGGAAAAATTGAGCCGGTGCGCGAGAAATAAGTTGACCCACTAAGACTAAAATGGCCTCTCGCCGGGAGCGCGGACAGCCTTGTCCGCAACGAGCCGAATGGCGAGTAGCAAGGTGACGAAACTGGCCTGTTTACCGAAACGCGCTACTTTGGCAACCCTTTTTCGCGCTTGTGCGCTCATGCGGACAAGCGCGTGGCGCGCTCCAGTCGAAAGGGTAAACTTATTTCTACGCCGTTCCTTAGCAGAGGTCAAAAGATGACACAAACATTTAATTTCACGGGCCAAACGGCCTACATCACCGGCGCGTCGTCGGGTATTGGGCGGGCAACGGCAGAGCTGTTCGGGGCGGCGGGCGCGTTTGTAGCTATCGGCTACCACCGCAACGCTGCCGGCGCACAGGAGGTCGTGGAAAAAATCAAAGCGGCGGGCGGTTGCGCGACGGCGATTCAGGCCGATTTTACCAAGATGGACGAAGTGCGTTCTGCCGTCGAAAAGGTAAACCGCGAACTCGGCGGCGTGGACATCCTGGTCAATAACGCAGGTTCGTTGGTTGAGCGTCTCCGCACCGCCGAAATGACCGAGGAATGCTGGGACGAAGTTTTCGCGCTCAACGCCAAGAGCGCGTTTTTTGCCGCGCAAGCCGCCATACCCGCGATGCTGGAAAAAGGGCGCGGCGTGATTGTCAATGTCACCTCGATTGCCGGACGCAATGGCGGCGCGCTCGGTTCGATTCACTATTCGGCAGCGAAAGCGGCGGTTCTGATTATGACTAAAGGGTTGGCGAAAGAGTTTGCCGCGCAAGGGATTCGCGTCAACGCGGTTTCGCCCGGCGTCATTGACACACCTTTTCACGAAACTTTTTCGACGCCCGAAGCAATGGCTAACTTTCGTAACATCATTCCGCTGGGCCGGGTCGGGACAACTGCGGAGGTCGCGCAGGTAATCGCCTTTCTCGCCTCAGACGCGGCTTCCTATTTATGCGGCGAGACTATCGAAATCAACGGCGGAATGCTGATGGACTAAGAGAAAGGATGAAGGATGAGGGATGAAGGATGAATCGGAACGCTCTGCGCTATTCAGCTTCTTTCTAGTTCGTCCTCCATCCCTTATTTGAGGCTTCCTAACAATCCAAAGACCCAAGCTCAAAGCTCTTCATTACTATGTTCAAACGGTTCATTTACTTAGTCTTACTGCTTGCATTTGGCTCTTGCGCCCAGGCGCAGGACGCGCAAGAACTGGCTGCTGAACGCGCCGCCGCGCAGAAATTAAAGGGCGAACATCCGGTTGCGGCCCTGATGCGCGGGAAGCATTCGCAACTCAAGCCCGCGCTGCAAAACGTCCATCCGCGCGTTTACATGACCGGCCAAGACTTGGCGGCCTTGCGCGAGAAAGCCAAAGCGCAGCCGGAGTTGTGGCAAACCGCGCTGAATCGCGTCCGCGCCTTGACGGTGGAACCGCCACCGCCACCTGCCGAAGCGCGCCGTGTCCAAAATGAGATTGGCCTCGGAATCGCTGAAGCCGCTTTTGTCTATAAAATCACTGGCGAGCAAAAGTATCTTGAGGCGGCCCGCAAGTATATGGACGCGGCTGTTTCCTACAATATCTGGGGCTATTCCTACAACAAACCCGACGTGGACTTGGCCGCCGGACATCTTTTGTACGGCATGGGCTGGGCCTACGATTTGCTCTACCACGATTTGACGCCGCAAGAGCGCGACAAATACCGCGCCAAACTCATCCGGCAAGCGCGTCTGATGTTCAATTACTTTAAGCCAAAGTCCGGCAAAACCTACGCTTACAGCCAGAATCACACTTTTATCCCGTTGGCGGGCCTGGCCGTCACCGCCTACGC
>JAYVJN010000051.1:0-10396 GCA_043769325.1 Acidobacteriota bacterium | reverse complement strand
AGGCAGCCAGCAGCCGGCAGCCGGCAGTAAGAAGCCGCGTTGCGCTGACACAGCCAGAACCGCCGCCGCCGTCCTGTCTCCGCCAATGACTTTCCAGCGAGGTCGCCAGTAGCAGCATTTCTCTTTTTCTACTGCCTGCTGCCTGCTGCCTGCTGCCTGCTGCCTACTGGCTTCGCTGTTTCCTTATAAAATACCTTTGTAGAAAACGCGAATAAAAATGTCGCTTCACATAGTTGTTATTTGCGTGGCGCTAATTCCGTTTGGCAAAATCATCCCGCATCAATTATGCAAATCAAGGGTTGAAATTACTTGCAACGAGGGGGTTTTGCGGCGTGTTTTTTAGCCCATGAAATGGGCGACCTGCATAAAGCCCCGTGTGGAGCGCAGCGGAACGCGGGGTCAGGCATCACAACCACAGCGCAAGCCCATGAAATGGGCCGCAGCCATTGACAAACCGAGAGCTGTCGCCCGCTCACGCCGGCTTGCTAACAGACTGGGTTGCTCTACCCCGCGCTCGCTACGCGTCGCGCGGGGCTTTATGCTATCGCCCGGCTTCGCGGGCTGAAATCGACCATTTCAACCCTTGATTCGCATCAATTTTGCCTTAGTTTCCCTTTTTTTTCAGCCAAGTCGCCAACAGTTCATCTACAAGTTCACTTAATTCACGGTTATCACCCTCAACTAACAGTGCAATTTTAACCTTTCGGTGCACATCCTTTCTGATATAAGTGGTCAAACCTACGAAATCAGGGTGTTGCCGTTTGCCAGACACTTTGGCGCGTTCAGTTACATCCTCAGGCGCAACAGCTACCAGTTTAGCTGTTTTTCCACCGGTCTTTTTGACGGGTTGCGGGCTACTATATCCAGTTGGAGCCGGTTTATTTGGTTTTACCTCTGAATCTGCGACAAACTCAGCGGATTCATCTTTGGCAACCTGAAACAGTCTGTCAAATTTGCTCACGACAGTATTTCTCCTCCCACAGATTGATAATCTCCCCACGCGTCAACCGCCCTGGCATCTGCTATTTCTTTCACATGGACTCCAGCAAGCGAAGCTTTTTGAAAAGCCACACGCCGACGCACGAAAGTATTAAATATAGGCAACTTATGTTCCAACAGCAACTTGCGCGCTTCTTCTCCGTCACGGCTAGGGCGGGGCGGCACTGCGGTCAGCAAAATACGGTAGCTGTCAGCCCCAATTTTACCTAAAGCTTCGACAGTTAAGAAAAGTGCATCCAGCGCCAATGCGTCTGGGGTCGTCGGAATAACCAGTAAGTCACAGCCGCCAGCTAACGCCCTCAAGTCATCTTCGTTGGGGCGGGCTTCCGTGTCAATAACGATATGTTCAAAGTCGCGCGCATATCGCGCAGCCTGCCTTTCGTCTACAATCTTGAACGGCAACCCACCTCTTTTATTCCAGGCCGACGCGCTGCGATTTGGGTCTCCATCAATGAGTAAAGTAGCGGCCTTGCTTTGAAAATAAGTGGCAATATGAACGGCAGTTGTTGTCTTCCCTACTCCACCTTTGAAACTTGCAACGGTAATAATCATAAACACACCTTGACAGTTCTGCTTGCTGAAAATTCAGCCAGCCGGATTGCTATACAGATGAACAGCCGTGAGTTTAGTACCTTTGCTCTATTATTTCAACTCCATACCATTGATTTTTGACATCAGCCCGGCTTAACGCTTGAGAGGACGCCTACGCACCTGATTCACTACCAATACTTTTTTTGTGAGAACCTTTACTTTGGCTTGCTCTTGAGAAACTTCACAACAGTTTTAACCAATCAATTTATTTGTTATGATGCCAACTTATGAGAGTGAACTGAGGCATTTTATGGTTTATATCCTGTTTATTTTATCAATTGCATTGTCTTGTATTGTATTGTTGCAATTTGGTTATCTGGCTTTTCTCAACGCCAACAACCAGCAATTAAAAAACCAGCTCGATGAGTTAACGCGAAATCCGAAAATGCCTGTCCCAATAAATCAGTCAAGCATTGAAATAACCTCAAACGAACCACCGGAAGAAAATTGGCCGGAATTTATTGAGGCGGGAAAACAAAAGAAGTAATTTGCGGGTCTATTTAATCGAACGCAATGTAAAATCGTCTAACCAGAGGCTACCGAAAAGCGGGCACGGCGGGGAACTGCAACCCTTGCGTTGTAATTCAATGCTAATCCCTTTAGTCTGCGGCTTGCCGGTAAACGGTATTTCAAATTTACGCCAACCCGTAGTGCCTGATGGTAGCGGGCCGGAACTTGCCAGGAGTTCTCTTTTATTGCCATTCAAACCAATTACACTCATCACCGGTAATCCACCGCTCACTATTTCTTTAGTTTTAATATAAAAGCTTAAACTGTAAGTAGAAGTTGTAGTAAGCGGAACATACTGCCATAAAAGTTGGTTGTCTGCCAAAGCATCCCCACTGAAATCTACCCGGACACTTCCTTCTCCGGATTGAGGGTTAACCAAATCTGTGGCAATTTGCAAAACACTTGGGGCTTTAGAGATACGCCAGCCAAACCATTTTTCATCCGGCGTGAGCGCGAACTCAAAACCGCCATTGGTAATTTGCAACTTGCTGTCAGAGTAGTTTTTCCCTTCTCGTAACAACCAGATTTCACGCGCAGCGGCGTAATGTTGCGCAGCAAATAATTCGCTTAATAATGCGATTCTTTGATTTTCATCCGGTTCTGCTACGCTAGTGAACTGCCGTAACGCATCGGATGGTTTATCATGTTTTGCGTAATAGCGGGCAAAAGCCATTGACGCCTCTTTAGTCTCTGGCTTTAGCATTAGTTCGACTTGCCGCAAATCACCAGTTAGGCTAGCCGCCAAATCAATCAACGCGGGCCACAAACGCGGGTTACGCAGCGCAGCGCGGCGCAATTCAGCGAATCCTTCTGTCTGCCGGCCACCGCGCAACAAAGTATTGCCTAACTGCCAAGCCACATCTGCGTAATGTGGCGCGAGTTTGACGGCATTGTCGAGAGCCGCCAAAGCTCCCGCCTCGTCATTGGCAAAATCACGAGCCCGTCCTAATTCCAGCCACACAAAATAATCTCGCGGTAAAAGATTGATGGCCCGCATTATCTCTGTGCGCACTTCATCGTTCTTTCTTTGCGCCAGCAACAGGCTGCCTTTTGCCAGGTGGGATTCAGGATTGCCGGTATCATAGCCAATTGCTTTGTCAGCGTCTCCCAATGCAGAAACTACATCAGTTGAAGCTTTCGCCCTGGCGACAAGGGCGTACAAGCTAGACATACCTGCACGATAAGCTTGGACACCGCTCCAGGCACAAATAACCAATCCTAACAATGGAATAATAATGAAACGAATTGCGCGCATGGTTTAGATGAAATAACAAAGCCCTCCACCGCTAAAGTAGAGGGCTTTGCAAGACTCAGCAAAAGTAAACTTGTTTAGGTTATGGGCGCGAAGGGCTGCTATCGCCACCCCGCGTGCCAACAATGCCGACAATAACCGCACCGCCGGCAACGCCAGCGATAATGGCCGCAATAGCTCCACCGCTCAAACCAGCTGCTACTGCTCCGCCGGCAACCGTGCCCGCAACAATGGCACCAGGGGACATTGCGCCGGCAGGAACTAACCCGCAAACCGGCAAGCGGCGACGTGAGAGACCATCTGAACTAGCTGCGGTGCTTGAGCGACGATAATTTGGGTCGCCAGGCATACCAATTTCGGCATTGCTATTTGTTTGCAGCACTTTCCCATCGGTATTCATGATGGAGCCGGTAGTTCCTTTGTTTGTTTCAAGGGTCGCGCAGCCTTTTCGCAAAGTGACCTTAACTGAATTACCGGAAAATTCCAGCACAGCTACTGTGCCTGGCGGTAATTCAAGAATGCCTAAGTCACCGATTTGAATTGTTGCCGCAACATTATCCGGAGTCTCCAGAGTAGCTCCGCTGACAATTGAAGCACCGGAAGGAGTGTCATTATCGTTGACCTTGATAGTGCCGCCGGTGGTCAAAAGTTTGGCAATTACTTGGGGTGATGCCGCCAAAGCAGCTCCAAAGGAGACGTGCAGTAGCACAGTGGCTACGGCTAAGGTCAAGCCTTTGTATAGTTTAGTGTGTCTGAGTCGCATAATTGTGCTCCAATTGTGAGTAAACTGTTAAAGACAACGGTGTAGCAAAACTACATCTAATGTAAGTTTAGCCGTTACCGACAATAAGGTCAAGCGAAAACCGGCTTTACTTAGTAACTTAACGACGAGGCGAAGAAGGCGAAGCATCGCCGCCAAAGCCAATGATGCCGCCAATGATAGCCGCGCCACCGATACCGGCCAAGACGGCTCCAATAGCTGCGCCACTCAAGCCACCGCCGACTGTCGGGACAGGTGCTGTCGTAACAGCCGGATTACCACCGAAAAGGACGCCGCAAACTGGAAAGCGACGGCGTTTAGTGCCATCGGATTCAGCGGCCACATTATTTAATTTTTGGTAATCCGGTTCGCCAACGATGCCTTCTTCGGCACTGCTGTTAGTAGCAAATACTTTACCTTGTTCATTAACAATTGAACCGGTTGTTCCTTTGTTAGTTTGCAGCGCACCGCAACCGCGTTTCAAAGTAACTTTGATGTTGTTGCCGGAAAATTCAATCACGGCTAAGGAGCCGGGGCCTAATTCTAATTCGCCGAGGTCTCCCACTTGAATTGTGGCAGAAACATTATCCGGCGTTTCAATAACGGCACCGGAAAGTATAGTTGAGCCGCCCTGTGTGCTATTACCATTGACGGTAATCGGCAGATTTCCGCTGGTAATCAGCTTGCCCGCGATTTGCGGCGCGGCCAATGCTACGGCGAAAGAAAGATGGCTCACGGCAATCGTGATAACCAACGCTATCAATTTGTTTCTCAAAGAGTTACCCTTGTTCATCTTAAACTCCTGACAAGCCTTGTGAAAGGCGAATTTGACCGAACTTTCTGTCAATAACCTTAATCTGACGTAGATTACCTGACAATTATATCTTTGGTCAAGGTGAAAGTGAAAGTGTAAGTGATTTTCTTACAACTTTAAGAACTGTTTTACACCTGCATTCTATTCGGTCTGTTTCTTTTTATCACATATCCGGTTATTTAAGAAAAGCCTTGACGGGCTTTTCTATCTTGGCCGCCATTGCCGCGTCGTCCTTTTGCAAAATCTGAAATTCGCGCCGCACCGTGTTTTTGTCCCCCAGTTTGATACTGACCACGATGAGATTATAGCGGGCCGTACTCGAACGCGGATTGAGGGTCAACGCCTGTTGAAAGGCTTGTGCTGCTTCACGGTTGTTCTCTAACTTAGAGTAACTATTACCTAAATCGCTCCAGGCCGATGCGTCATTCGGTTTTATTTCGATCACTTTACGATAGGCAGCGACAGCTTCAATAAAGCGGTTTGCGGTGTGATAAGCCTTGCCCAAAGTTTTATAGGCGTCCGCGTCCTTACTGTCTAATGCGATGGCTTTCTCACACGCCGCGATAGCCTCAAGCGGACGCTGCAAGGCCAAATAGACGGCCCCTAAATTAACGTAAGGCGGCGCGAGTTTGGGGTTCAACTTTATGGTTAACTGAAATGACGCCAAAGCTTCGGGGTATTTTTTAGCGTCGTAATAAGCGCGGCCCAGATTAAAATGCGCGACGGCGAAGTCAGGGCTGAGGCGCGTTGCTTCGCGTAGAAGTTCAATGGCTTCGGCGCTTTTGCCAGTCTTTTGTAATAAAACGCCCAAGTTATTGCGCGGTTTGGCGTAATCTGCTTTGAGTTGAATAGCGCGGCGATAGGCATTGACCGCGTCTTCTGCGCGTCCTAGTTTTTCCAGCGCGTAGCCTAAATTATTAAAAACAGTGCCGTTGTTTGGCAACAGACGAGACGCTTCCGTCAAACTCTGGACGGCTTCGGCGTAACGCCCCAAACTGCTCAACGCCGCGCCTAGATTGTTAAATGCCTCGCCATTTTGCGGGTTTAACTTAACCGCCTCCTGATAGGCTTTGACCGCCGCTTCAGGCTGGCCTGTTAAACTATAAGTATTGCCTAAATTATACTGCGCCTCAGCAGATTTGGGTGACAATTGCACGGCTTTGCTAAAAGCTTGCCCTGCTTCAATATAACGCGACAGACTGTAATAGGCCGCGCCTAAATTATTATTTGCGTCGGCGTCGTTGGGTTGTAATTTTAACGCTGCTGTAAACGCTTCCGCAGCTTTCTCAAATTGCCCCAATTTGTAATAGGCTGCCCCCAAATCGCTAACTAAATCGGCATCCCAAGGCTTTGCGGCAACGGCTTTTTGTAACACGGCAACGAGTTCCGGTTGCCGGTTTAACTGACCGTAAATATAGCTCAGTTTTGTGTAAATTTCCACCGGTTCTTTCTTGGCGCGAAGGACAGCTTCATAATTGCTTGCCGCCGCTTCCAGTTTGTTTTGCCCTAAGTTGGCATCGCCTAAACCATTGAGCGCGTCGGGCCAATCAGGGCGGCCCGCGAGGGCCTGTTGAAAAGCGTTGGCGGCTTCGGCGTATTTTTCGCCACCAATGTAAGAATTGCCTAAATTTAACTGTAAATCAGGGTCATTAGGAGTAATTGTGAGTGCTTTTTGAAAGGCGGCGGCGGCTTCGTTGAACTTGCCGCTACCGTAATAGGCCGCGCCGAGGTTGTTGTACGCTAACGACTCTTGCGGGTTCAAAACTGTTACTTTTTGATAAGCGGCGATGGCTTCATTATATTTCCCGGCTTCATAAAAGGCGACGGCCTGTTGATTTAAGAAAGCGACTTCGGCGGCTTGGGCGTTATTCGCCAGGTTGCGGTCATCCGGTTTGCGTTCAACCGCTTGGCGATAAGCCTTTAATGATTCTTCATATTTACCGGCTTCGTAAAGCTGGCTTCCCTGTTGGCTGTAAAGCGCGATTTCCGTTTGCTTTAAGTCTTCGGCGAGGTCTTTATCGCGCGGTTTCAAGCGCACCGCGCGACGGTACAACTCAGCCGCTTCGTTAAATTTGCCTTTGTCATAAAGCTCATCAGCTTGGCGGCCAAGTTTGACTGATTCGTCAATCTGCGCGGGCGGCGTCACGGGTTTGACCCGCCGCGCCACTAAGACCGGCTGCACAATGGTCGGACGCGCCACGCGCCGCACTGCCAACGCTTTGGCAATTACCGGACGATTTACCGCGACCCGCCGCCGCGCCGCTAATGATGCGCCACCGATTAAATCCTGCGCCGCGCTGGCGCCGCCGCGCACGTCGCCGCCAAACAAATCGCCTTGCAAAAAAAAAGGCAGCGCAAAGGCTTGGGCCGTCAAGGTAAAGACCAAAAAGATACCGGTTAGCCGTATTTGTGCCGCGCTTTTGTGTTTACTTGCCATTTTCTGCCTCACTCGCCGCCGTAAAATCGCCTACATCTTTTGGATGTCCGTGCGGGCCTTAGTTTTGCCCCGCGCTTTGCTGTAAAATGCGCGCAACCGCGATTTACTGCAAACAATTTACGCGGAAAGGATGAAAAAGATGAAATTGAAGGAATTATTTGCGCGCCGGCGGCTAGTGGCACCGATACCTTTTGACACGCTTACTAACGTGCGCGTTTCTGCCTCTGACGCGCCGCCCACAGGCAGAAACGCGCACGTTAGTAAGCGTGTCGCAGTCACAAACTTAGTTTACAGTGCGCCGGTTTGGGGTGTAGCTCTCTGTCTTTGCGCCATTTCCGCTTGTGGCGGCGGCAACAACGCTTCGGTTACTCCGCAAGCAACGCCAACCCCTCCAGGCATAACTGACAAGCCTGTATCGCAACCACCGTCAACCGAAGTCAAGTATGTGCAAAGCGCGGGAGTTGTCATTGCCGTCAACCCTGCTTTTCCTTCGGTTGAGTTAAACCACGAGGAAATTAAAGGAATTATGCCAGCTATGCAAATGGAATTTTACGTCAAAGACAAGGCTATGCTCAACGGCTTAAAACCAGGCGATAAAGTTTCCTTTACCTTAGAGGACAAAGGCGGCGCGGAGTTAATAACTGAATTGAAAAAGAAATAAAGGGCGGAAAAACTGTCTGCGAAACACGCGAGGTGACGCGAATACATGATGTCTTTCCGTGTGTTTCGCGTGTTCCGCAGATGATATTCTTATTGCCGGTAAAGTCTGATTTATTACGCGGCTTTCAGTTTTTTGATTTCCTCAGTCAGGGCCGGCACTGCCTCGAATAAATCACCCACGATGCCATAATCGGCGATGTCGAAAATCGGGGCTTCCGGGTCTTTGTTGATGGCGACAATCGTGCCGGCGTTTTTCATGCCCACAAGGTGTTGAATCGCGCCTGAAATACCCAACGCAACATATAGTTTCGGGGCCACCGTCTGGCCCGAAGAACCAATTTGGCGGTCAATCGGCAGCCATTCGGCGTCGCAAATGGGGCGCGAAGCTGCGATGTCGCCGCCCAAAGCCTCGGCCAGGCGTTCAGCAATGGCGATATTCTCTTGGCTCTTAATGCCGCGCCCGACAGCCACAATGATTTCCGTCTTGGTCAAATCAACTGCTTGTTTAGCTTCCTGGAAGGCAGGTTCCGGCGTCATGCGCGGGGCCGCGATGTCCCAACTGACAGTTTCCAACGAAGCTGCGCCGCCTTTTGTCGCCGCGTCAGGGCGATATGCGCCGGATTGAAACGTAACAAAACAAGGCGCGGCGTTATCAGACGCAATATCCGCGTCAATCTTGCCCAAAAAGATGCGCCGCGTCAGTTTAGGCGCGCCGCCTTCGATACTCATGCGAATGCAATCTGCAACCACGCCTTTGCCGAACCGCGCCGAAACTTTAGGCGCAAAGTCGCGCACCAAATAGGTATGCGACATTACGATATAATGCGGCGTAAAGTCGCGCACCGCCTTTTCCATCGCTTCGGCGTAGGCGTCCGGCGTGTATTCGGCGAGGTTCGCGTGGTCAACATAAACCACCTTACTCACATCGTAAGCCGCGATTTCCTGCGCCAACGCGCTCACTCCCGAACCGAGAACAATTGCTGTCACGCTCTGCCCTGCGCCCTGGCCCAGAATTTGCCCGGCGGCGAGGGCCTCCAAAGACGTGCGATTTAGCGCGCCCGCTTTATGCTCAATGAAAACTAAAATGCCGTTGCTCATAAATTTAAGTAAGACGCCTTGATTTATTCTTGCTTTTTTCCGTGTGTTCCGCGTGTTCCGCAGATTATTTCCCGATGGCGTTAGAAAATTCGCGCTTCGGTGTGGAGTTTATCGGCCAATTCCGCCGCGCCTTTTTTGGCGTCACCACCGCCCAAAAACTGTGTCTGTTTAGTTTTGAGCGGTAAATAAATTTTATTGACGCTTTGCTCACTGCCGGAAGGCGCAGTAGGCGTAACTTCGCTGATTTCTTTCTTTTTTGCCGCCATAATGCCTTTGAGCGAAGCGTAACGGATTTGGCTGATGCCCGATTGAATTGTGACAAGTGCCGGTGTGGGCAGCGAATACCATTGATACCAACCGCTCTCCAATTCACGTTTGACGCGGAAAACCGGCCCCGACACATCTGTTTCAATAACGATGGTGGCGTGTGGTAAACCCAGTATTTCCGCTAAGATAACGCCGGTTTGCCCATAGCCGTAATCATCGGATTGCAAACCCGTCATTACCAAATCGGGCGACTCTCCGCGCAGCGCGTCAGCTAAAAGCTGCGCTGTTGTGTAGGGCGAAAGATGCACCAAATCATCCCCGACAATATGGATAGCGCGGTCGGCCCCGCGCGCTAAGGCGTCTTTGATGACGCTTTTGGCGCGTTGCGGCCCCATCGAACAGACAATAACCTCGCCTTCACCCTTGCGTTCTTTGATACGCAAAGCCTCTTCCAGCGCGTAGCCGTCCGATTCGCTCACCTCGTAGGAGATGTCCGCGTCCTCAATCCACTTTTCCTCTTTATTTATCCGCAAGATGGCGTCTTTACCCGCGACTTGCTTCATTAAAACTACTATTTTCATAAACTTGGGGGTTGGGGGCTAGGGGTTGGGGATTAGAACGGCGCGGCTTGACCAGCCCCTTAACCCTGACCCCTAACCCCTATTCTTCGTATCTTTTGAATATCAAACACGCATTTGTCCCGCCAAAGCCAAAGCTATTGGAAAGCGCGTATGTGACTACTGCCGGACGTGGCGCGTTGGGGATGTAATCCAAATCACAATTAGGGTCGGGCGTGACGTAATTGACCGTGGGCGGCAAGATATTATGGTGTAACGCCAACACTGAGAAAACCGCCTCAATGCCACCTGCCGCGCCGAGAGCATGGCCCGTCATTGATTTGGTTGAGCTGACAGCTAATTTATAGGCGTGCGCGCCGAACGCATTTTTGATGGCGATGGTCTCAAATTTGTCGTTGTAAGGAGTTGAAGTGCCGTGCGCGTTGATGTA
>JAYVJN010000050.1:0-3063 GCA_043769325.1 Acidobacteriota bacterium | reverse complement strand
CAATTCACTTGATATTGAGCCGTCGTTTGCTCTTCCCCGTTCAAATGATGCAATTTAACGCATGGCAAGGACACCGGAATGAATCGTAAAAGCCGCATCTTGTTGGTAGATGACGACTTAATGCTGCAAAAACTGATTGCCCGCCAATTGGAACGCGAAGGTTTTACGGTTCACGCCGTAGGAGACGGCGAGGCTGCGCTGACGGCGTTGGACGAAGAAGACTACGATGTTGTTTTACTTGATGTAAACCTCGCCGAAGCATCGGGCCTGGACGTGCTGAAAAAAGTGCGGCAGCGGGAAGTCGCGCCGGAAGTAGTTATGCTTACTTCCGACGCGACGCTGCAAACCGGCATCGAAGCCATGCGGCGCGGCGCGTACCATTATCTGACCAAGCCGGCGAACCCCGAAGAGATGGGCGCGGTGCTGCAAAAAGCAGCGGAAAAATACCGCCTCGTGCGGCAAAACACCAACCTCAAAGCCGTCGTCGCGCAAGCCCCGCTTGAACGCCGGCCCAACGTTATTATTCATCGCAGCCGCGCCATTGCCGCGCTCATCAAACGGGCCGAAGCCGCCGCGCGGTTGGACACCACGATTCTCATTACCGGCGAATCCGGCACCGGCAAAGACGTGCTGGCGCGTCACGCCCACGCCCACAGCGCGCGCAGCCAAGAACCAATCATCACCATCAACTGTGGCGCGTTGCCCGAAACGCTCTTTGAGTCGGAATTCTTCGGCCACGAACGCGGCTCTTTTACGGGCGCGGCTAATCTCAAGCGCGGCCTTATCGAAACGGCGGACGGCGGCACGCTTTTCCTTGACGAAATCGGCGATTTGCCAATTACCGTGCAAGTTAAATTATTGCATTTGTTAGAGCACGGCACGTTTCGCCGTATCGGTTCGACCCGCGAACACGAAGCAGATGTGCGCATCATCGCCGCCACTAACCGCAATTTGCTGGAAGATGTGGACGCCGGACGCTTCCGCGCCGATCTGTTCTATCGCCTCAACGTCATTTCGCTGCACGTTCCGCCTCTGCGTGAACGGCCCGAAGATGTAGCCGTACTGGCAGAACATTTTCTCGGCAGTTATCGGCAGCGTTTTAACCGGCCCACGCTGGAATGCGCGCCCGAAGCTGTGCAAGCGTTGGAGACGCATCATTGGCCCGGCAACATCCGCGAACTGCGTAATTCAATCGAACGCGCCGTCGCGCTGGCCGCCGGCGAAAGCATCGAACCCGAAGACCTCTTTACGCGCCCTGTAACGCGGCCCCAACCTGCCGTTATTGCCCCAAAAGACGCGCCTGAAAGTTTCACCACGCTTGAAGAGGTGGAGCGCCGGTATATTTTGCGCGCCTTAAATGCGATGGGCCAGAATCGTGACCGCACCGCAACCATGTTGGGCATTACCGCCCGCACGCTCTATCGTAAACTGCAAGAATACGCCAACAATCCGAAAGCGTAATGCAACGCCGTTAAGGTAGGACAATTTGGCAGATTGTCTTGCCGCAATCCGGGTGTAAGCAAAAGTGAAGCGGGCCGGTATGCGGCTGCGCCGCTCCGATGTGCGGCGATGGCTATGCCTCGCCGTGAAAATAGCCCCAGGAGGCTATGCGGCTTTGCCGCCGTCGCGCTGTCCCGTCCACCGAAGATTTGGCGCAGAAAACGGGGGCGTAGCCCCAAATTATTGAGAGAGCGTGGTTTCCGGCGAGGCATAGCCGTCGCCGCACAGCCGGCGGCAGAGCCGCTTCACTTTTGCTTACACCCTCACAATCCCGTGACTAAACTGACATAAATTCATGTAGCTGACAAAATGTCAGCTTTTTTTGTCAGTGTCTGCCTGTGCCGGAATTATTCGACATCCAGTCTATTACCGCTAGTCTGATTGTAAGTCTTACATCCATAACAATTACAATAAATGTGCCGGCGCGGGCTGGTTGTGGCACGCCAGGTGCATTGATGATTAGCGTGCTGGCATTATTGCTGACACAAACTGTCAGGAGGTCGTATATGTCAAGCGTCATCGTATGTTGCCACAACGAAAAACCGACGCCTGCGCATATTGAAAGTTTACGCGCCAATGGTCACGAAGTAGTGACACGCCAACGCCTAGATGACGATGAGAAACAAGAGTGCGAACTTCTTGTCCTCGGCTTAGAAGCGATAAAAGTTGAAGATGCGCGACTTTGGGAATTGGTCGGTAAACTAGCGGCAAAGACGCCGGTTATCGGTCTGCACGACAATCCAACAGAAGCTATTTGCAAAGCCGCCGCCCATGCGCAAGTCGCTCTGGTATTGCCACACTCGGCCTCGCGCGAAGTGTTTCTCTACGCGGCAGAGCAGCTTTTGCGGCAGCTAAATTGACATCTTTGATAATCCTTAACTTGTTGCGGTTCAGGGCAGAGTTTTTCCGTGACGAGTCAGGTAGGGAGCAAGGACGAGAGGGGGAAATACCGCCTTGCTCCCGCTTAAATTTTAAGTGGATTGTTCTTTTACAGACTAGCGTTCATATCGGTTCAGGGCAGAGTTATCCGTGTGAATGCTTTTAGGGAGGCAAGGTTTTTTTCGGGGGGAGATGCGCCTTGCCTCCCATTTTATAAGATTGAGTTGCACTCATTGCGGTTCAGGGCAGAGTTTTTCCGTGGTGAGTGTTTGGGGGCAGGGTTTTGAGGGGGAGATGCCGCCTTGCTCCCATTTTTATTGCAGGTTAGTTCTCCCACAGCACAACGGTTGCTTTTCGTTTTAACGAAAAGCAACCGTTGTGCTTTAAGCAGGTGAGCAAAAGTATTCCGGCATAATGCGTAAGCCCGCACTTCGTCAAGTGTGCCACATTTGACGCCCTTACTTCGTGCGGGCTTCTGCAATGTGGGTCAACTTATTTTTGACCTGTTACTAAGCATTGAACCTTGAACTTGAAACTTTGAACTACCTGATTATGTCAGCCGCGTCCGTCCAGGTTAACCGCGAAGCAGACGGTCTGGTTTTGTGAACCTTCCAGCAAAGCCGCGCCAAATAGTAATGAAATTAACGCGCCGTCTTTACGAATAAAGGATTTAGCGAATGGTTT
>JAYVJN010000049.1:0-3005 GCA_043769325.1 Acidobacteriota bacterium | reverse complement strand
GTGGCCGGTTTAGTCAAGCCTCACGCCCGCCACCCCGAAGCCGAAATTTTCCCTTTGTTGGTCAACGGAGAAGTGAAAGCGGCCTTTCTCATCGCCCGTGAGGGGTTGACCAACGAGGTGCGGCGGGCTGTGGCCGATTACGGCAGCCAATTGGCGTGGCCTTTAGAGGCGTTGGGTTTGCGGCAAGAATCCGCGCCGGTAGTCGCCACCGATTACGTCAGCGATTTCGCCAGCCATGTCAGCGGGGACGACAACGAGAATCCGTTTACCCCTTTATTGCAACACTTAGCGCGCTTGCTGGGCGTCAACCGCGCCTCGCTCATGGTCTATCAGGAAGAAAGCCGCGAGTTGGCGCTGAAAGCTGGCATTGGCTTGAGCATCCCTTTGGAGCCCGAGTTGCACGTCGGTTTGGACGATGGTTTGGCGGGCCGCGCCTGGCAGAGCGGACGCCCTATCTTGGCGCGTGATTTGCGGGCCGAAGGGCTTGCGCCCGCGCCGGCAGAACGCGCTTACCGTTCAAATTCGCTGCTCTGTTATCCGTTGGCGCAAGGCGCGCGGCGTTGGGGCGTGCTGAATCTGACCGACAAGGCCGACGGCGGTGTTTTTGATGAAAAATCGCTGTCACTGCTGAACACCCTGACGCCGCAAGTCGGACTCGTCTTGGAACGCGCCGCGTGGCAGGAAAAGGCTTTGCGGTTTGAGCAAATGTCTATCACCGACCCGCTTACGGGGCTGGCGAACCGCCGTTATTTAATGGCGCGTTTGGCCGAAGAAACCAGTCGCGCCGTGCGTCATCAATCGCCTTACTGCTTTATGATGATTGATTTAGACGATTTCAAGCATTACAACGACCACAACGGCCACCAAGCCGGCGACGAGGCCCTGACGCTGTTGGCGCAAGGGTTGAAAAGCACGTTGCGCGGGGTTGACGTGGCGGCCCGCTACGGCGGCGAAGAGTTCAGTATCCTCTTGCCGCAGACCACTTTGCCGGAAGCGTTGCGGATTGGCGAACGCATCCGGCAACGCATCGCGCAGACAGTTTTCCCCCACGGCGCAGAGCAACCAAACGGGGCCGTCACCGTCAGCATCGGCATCGCCGCCTTCGGGCCGCAACGTAATACGCCCGAAGCCGTCATCAAAGCCGCCGATGAAGCACTTTATCGCGCCAAAGCCGCCGGTAAAAATAACGTCCAGGTGGCAGAGTAAGAAGCAAGTGCTGAGGACTGAGTAAGAAGCAAGTGCTGAGTGCTGAGTGCTGAGTGCTGAGTGCTGAGGACTGAGTGCTGAGTGCTGAGATTGACTTTGGAACTTGGAATTGCTAACGAAATCATGCTGAACGTCGTCAAAGAAACACGCCAACGCCCGCTTTTGGGTAGCGTCGCGCCCGCCGAATTTATCGGGCGCGGCGATGATTTGGCGCGTTTGGTGGCGCGGGCAGAAGCGTCAGAATCAGACGCGCCGCTCCTGTTATTGGCTGCGCCGGCGGCGGGCGCGAGCGAATTGTTGCGCCAGGCTTACGACGAGCTTTTTGCCAAACAAGGCGCGGTGGTGCCCATCTATTTCGCCTGGACGACGGCAGACCGCCACGCGGGTCAAGCGGCGCGGCGGTTCTTGCAGACTTTTCTCAGCCAACTGGCCGCTTTTCGCCGCCAAGACGCGAATTTGTGCCACAGCTTACTTTCGGCGCGGGAAATAATCGAGCTGGCCCCATTGGGCGACCAAGAGTGGATGGAACGTTTTTGGGAAGCGGTGGAAGCGGCGCGGCGCGAAGGCGACGAGGCCGAATTGGTGCGTTTATGCCTGAGCGGGCCGCAACGCGCCCGCCACCAAGGAACCAGGGTCTGCGTCTTTTTCGACCAGATGCACGCGGCGGATTGGCTCAGTAACGGTGTCGCTTTGGTCAGTGAGATTCTCACGCTCTTTGCAAAGTCCGGCGTGCCGGCGGTGCTGGCGGGTTATCGGCGCAGTCTTTTAGGCTTGGCGCAAAAAAACCTGGATACTTTGGCCGGCATCCAAGTCATGCGTTTGGAACAGCTTGCCGAGTCGGATGCGGGCCAGCTATTCGAAACATTGGCTGCTCAGGCTGGTGTTGCGCTCAATGATGAGTGCCGCGATTTATTGGTGGAGCAGACCGAACGCAGTCCGGTTTTCTTGCGCGCCATAGTGGAAGCGGCGCGGGCCGGCGGCATCTCGTTGGATAGTTTTCGCCGTTGCCAAGAGGTTTATGTGCGCGAATTGTTGGGCGGGCGCATCAGCCGTATTTTCGCCAAAGCGTGGGACGAAATCGTCGCGCCGCCGGCTTTGAGCCGTCAATTATTGCCGTTACTGTGCGGCGATGAGACGGGCCAGGCGAACAAAGTGGCGTTGAGCATCTGGCGCAAACGGTTGCAGATAGATGAATTAGCGTTTAGCCGTTTGTTGCGGCAAATGCACGCCCGCGAATGGGTAGAAATCAATGGGGTAAACGTGGAAATGCGGCGCGTCTCGCGGGTGTGGCGCGATTATGTGAATTTGCGCTGCCGTTTGGAGACGGAAGGGAAGCCGCGCGCACAGGTTTTGGCCGACGCTCTGGCTGAATCACTCAAACGTGCGCCGCGTTTGATGAGCCGTCGTTACCGCCGCGCCTCGGTGCTGCCGTTGCGCCCGATATTGGTTCGGTTCGACGGCCAAAGCGTGCCTTACAGCCTGTTGGACGCGCACCATTTCGCGCTGCATTATGAAGATTTGGAACCGTCCGAATTAGCGGAAGCGTTGCGCCGCGAAGAGACGCGCCTGCCTTTGCCGCAGGTGGTCAATGTGGCGACTTGCGTGTCTTACCAACCGGCGATGAAATTGGTCGGCGAAGCGGAAGGCTGCCTCGTCGCGCACGGGTTTACGGCGGGGCGTTACACCGATGATGACGAAATTATCTGGGTCGCCGCGCAACTGGAAGCC
Source organism: Acidobacteriota bacterium (assembly GCA_043769325.1). Lineage (GTDB taxonomy): Bacteria > Acidobacteriota > Blastocatellia > Pyrinomonadales > Pyrinomonadaceae > JAYVJN01. Next base: position 71 of record JAYVJN010000049.1, on the reverse strand, counting down.
AAAAACGCGGCGGGGCTGGCTTTAGTCAAGGTCTGGCACGAAGGCTTGCGCGATTTTGCCGCCGGATTAGG
>JAYVJN010000048.1:0-4262 GCA_043769325.1 Acidobacteriota bacterium | reverse complement strand
AGTTCGTTGGCTTACGCAACCGTCGTGCCGCTACCGGAAAACGGGTCAAAGACAATATCACCGGGCCGGAAAAACGCCTCTCGCTTGAATTCGTCCGTGCGGCTATCCAGAAAATACTCAACCAGTTGTGGGATAAACTTGCCCTTATACGGGTGAAGGCGGTGGACGTGCTTAGTAGTGTCCGTTTCCTTCAACTCCTCAAACGACAGACGCCAATTCACATCCGCGCCGAGTTTCGCCTTCCAATCCGCCTCGCGCCGCCCGTAGAACTCCGCGTATAGGCCGCCAACTCGTTGCGGCTGACCAGCCCGTCGCGCCGCTCTATCTTGCCATACTGCACCAGATACGAAATGTTCGACGCTGTCACCTGCCGCCCCAAATGCCCCGACGCCCACGCGCCGGCCTCTTGGATGGTAAATAATTCGTCGGGTTCGGGGCCGATGTGCGGTTGGTTCATGCAGATTTATAAAGACTCATGGCGATAACAATAACGATTAAGGCATCCAGGTTAATACTTCCGGCACTTGGTTTACAAAAGAGTTAATGCGCGGCAAGTTGGCTCTTTGCCGTATTAGTTCTTTCCACACAGTGGGATGCGGGTATTCTAAAACGTCCTTTTTGATAGCCGCTTTAATTCTTTCCTTCTCGTCACCGAAAACGAGCGTGGCATTAACGCCGCCAAAGTCGTCATCAATTGCCGCCGCCAACTCCGCGAAGTCGGTTGAATTTTGCGCTTCAACGTATTTGCCCAAACGGTCACGAAAATACTTGACGGCTTTTTCCCGCGCCGTAACTAATCCGGCTCTGGTGTTTAAGCCCAATAATTCTTTGGTGTATTTCGCCTTTAAGTGTTCCCTCGTGCCTGGCGGGAATTTCTCGGTAAAGACGAATTGCCGGCTCACCAAATCCAATTCAAGCAAGCCCATCGGGTCTTCGATTCGCTGATTGATGAACAGCGCATCGTCGGTGGGCGGTTGCCGGTAAGTTCTTCTTGGCGGCTGCACATCAAACTCATTGGCAGAGTTGTGCGGGTTAAAAACTTTGAACTTGTCGGATTTATAGGTTGTGTTACAGATTTTGCAGGCTAAAACATAATTGTCCCAGGTGAATGCTTTTTCGGGGAAAATCTTCTTGGGAAAAATGTGTTCGATGTCCGTCGCCTCGTTGTTTTCGCAATAGACGCAGATTTCCACGCCCACACACATACGGATAAGCGTGGTTTTTATCTCCGCAAACGCAACTTTGCCATCCTGACTTGAGGTTTTGCTGTCCCACTTTGACGACGCTTTTTTGGCTTGGTCGGCAAACGTGGGTTCGCTCTGGATAGCCTGTTGCACGCTATCCAGATGAGCCTGTGTCGCGGTTTGGATAGTTTTAGAGGTCAATCGGATCATCGGTGGTGAAGGTCTTTCGCAGTTGTTCCAGTTTGCTTTCCTCTGCGGCATTGATAACGCCCGCCATCTTCTTTTTATTTAGCTCAACCAATTCTTCCTTTTTCTCAACCGATTCGGGGTTGATGGTCACGTTTGCGCCGAAAACCTCCGTGCCGAAAGCGTCCAGCACATTGCCGAAAATCAAACGGTCTCGCTCCGTGCCGGTAACTTCGCCCGATTCGCCGTCGCTGCCCGGCGCGGCCAGACGCCAGATGCTGCCCCGTTCACAGGCGCGGCACACCAAAGGGCTGTGCGTGGTCACAATAAATTGCAGTTGCGGAAAATACTTAGTGAACCATTGCCCGATGCTCGTCTGCCAGGTCGGGTGCAGGTGCGCGTCAATCTCGTCCACCAACACCACGCCCGGCAAACCTATCGCTCCCTTGCCTATGCTGATGCTGCGGGAAACGGCCTCATCGCCATAAACCCGCACCATTTGCCTTATTAGCTCAAAGGTTAAGCTCAAGATTGAGCGATAGCCGTCACTCATTTGCTCTATGGAAATTCTTGCTCCATTGCCGTCAGTGAAAACAATGCCTTCAGAAGAGATGCGAGTCAGTTTAGTTTGGTGTGGCAAAAAACCTTTGGAATTGATAAGTGTTTTCAACCCCCCAATCAAATCGCTTGATGGCGGCCTAACCAATTGATATTGCTCAAGATAAGCAAGCTCTTTTTTTAGAGATGCCAGCAGTTCTTCCCTTGTTGAGTCAGTGCCCAATACGGCGTTATAGCCTAAAGCACCAGCCACATTAGAAGCTGCTACCGATAACATCTTAATGGTGTCTGTTTCAATATCATCACTTTGTCCTAATAGGCTTGTTAAGAGCCTAATTGCCACCGCAGTTACGTCTGATGGGGCTGTTTCTAGTCTCTTATAATCAAGGCGCGTCAGCCATTCAGTTACTTCGGTCAGTGCGACATCTTCGCCAAACAAACTCAAATGTGAAGCCAGGCGAGTTAAATCAGGATTATTGAAAATCTTGCTCATCTCCGTTGAGCCGCCCGAAAATCTTCTAAACGGCCCATAACCGGCTGAAAACCAGCCATTGCCGTTGCCCCAGTTATAAAATGTCGGATTAGTGTCTTCAGCACCTGAATTATTACCAGAAAATGAAACCCCGTTTGAATCGCGCTTAAAATAGAGTTCGTTGAAAATGGCCCGGAGGCGGGATTTTTTCGCACCTTCAGTATAAATACTTGCGTCGACTTTATCGCGTGAAATTTTCAGTTTTACAGTGCCTTCAGAAGTTTGATTATTTAACCACTCACGCCAATCAGTCCGCAAACCTAGTGCCTGTTCCGTACCAATCAACGCCAAAGCGATAGAGCGAATAATCGTTGATTTGCCTGTGCCATTATCGCCAATCAGGACGTGCCAGCCCGCCGGATTGCCAAAAGTCATGGAGAATTCGCGGATGGAGCGGATGTTGGTTATTTCTACTTTCTTTATGTACATTTTCAGCGGTTTTGCTAGTTGTCTGGCTTAAATGACTACGACACGCTTACTAACGTGCGCGTTTCTGCCTGAGCGGGCAATTCATGTAATTTTACCACATCTGCGCTCAACGGCTAACCTCTGATTCTTCCACGCGGTTTCGTGTGGCGATAAAGCTTTCGTGCCAGAGTTCAAACATGAGGAGCGTCCAGAGTTGTTTGCGGTGGTTGGCGCGGCCCGCGTTGGTGTTCGTTGAGAGCGACGGCTCAATCGTTTTTGCCGGCGGCTTTTTCTATTTCCCGCAGAAACGCAACGGGGTCAACCACTCTGAGCGGGCGAAAGCGTTGGCGAAATTCTTTGGCTTCGTCGGTGTAACCTGTCATTAAATCAAGTAAATCTTTGTCACGGGTGACGATGTAATCGGCTCCGGCGGCAACGGCTAAATTGATGTATGGCTCGTCGTCGGGGTCGCGCGGGTATGAGAAAACTTTTGGGACTGAGCGCAGGGCAATGCTAATTTGCTTTAGGTTTTGCAGGTATGCGTCCACCATTTCGCTGGTCGCGCCATAGCGTTCCAGCATTTCGGGGCGGGTCATTACCTCGCGCATTTCATCCAACACCACCGCGCTGAGGACAAGTGTTATGCGCCCTTCATCCACCAATTTTTTGCACTTGCCCGCAACTCCATGCGCGAAAAAGAAGGCTTGCCAGACGATGTTGCAGTCGAAGATTACGGTTGGCTTGGTTCTTGGCATGAGAGTTGATTTTGTCGCCGTTTTTCTTCATTGACCTGTTTGCGAAGCGCGTACATGAATTCGTCTATCTCATCTTCGGTGACACCGCTTTCTTCGACTTGCTTCCGCATCGGGGCCAGCAATTCATCCAACGTCGGTTGGCGGGCCTGTTCCGCCACCATTACCTCAACGTATTCCACCACGTCTTGCCCCTGGCTGCGGGCCTTTTCCCGTAAACGCGCCCCAGTGTCCGGCGAAACGCGGATTGTTAGCGTCAATGCGTCCATAAACTCACCTCTCCGCGCGATTTTACCACAAACGGTTATCTGTGACGGGCGTTAAAATTCTTCTTCGTGGTAGCTGCTCAGGAGTAACTTGCCTTCGTAATCAACTAATCCCAGCCGCACGCGGTCAAGCCAGCCGGTGCAACCTAAGACGTTGCGGGTGAAAAATTCTTCGGCGGCGAAATAGACGGTGGATTCTGTTTGCAGCCCCAAGACGGTAAGCGTTATGTCGTGTCCAAAGGCGGGAAAGCGGCCCGTCGCCGTGCCGAAGTATTGCGGCGTGCCGCTTTCGATGTCGAGGCCGGGATATTCGCCGTGCAAACGCTGAAAGATGCAAAAACTCGCGCCCGTATCAATTTTGGCCTCACACTGCACC
>JAYVJN010000047.1:0-3251 GCA_043769325.1 Acidobacteriota bacterium | reverse complement strand
GGACGCCGGGTGTGAAATCAGCGTTTCCACGCCGCCCAAACTTTCTGCCAGCGTACACAATTGCGTTGCTCCCAACACTTTAGCGGCATTCTCCAGTGAACCGGTTTCAAAAGCAACCATACCGCCGAAACCGCGTTGTTGCCGTTTGGCTAACTCGTGCTGCGGGTGCGAAACAAGACCCGGATAGTAAACTTTTTGCACCTTAGGATGTTCGTCCAAAAAGGCTGCAACGGCCCGCCCGTTGGCGTCATGTTTATCCATCCGCATGGCTAAAGTCTTTGTGCCGCGTAAGATTAGCCACGAATCAAAAGGCGACAAAATCGCGCCCGCCCCATTCTGCACAAAGGCCAGCCACTGCGCGTCTTCTTCGTCATTGAGAATAACGGCGCCGCCCACTCCGTCAGAATGGCCGTTTAGGTATTTCGTGGTGGAATGCACCACGATGTCCACGCCAAATTCGAGCGGACGCTGCAAATAGGGCGACATAAAAGTATTATCACAGACGACCTTGACCCCATGGGCGTGCGCCAAATCCGCCACGGCGCGTAAGTCCGTGACCATCATCACCGGATTCGTCGGCGTTTCCACAAATACCATTTTAGTATTCGTTTGCAAGGCCGCTTCCAGATTGCTTATTTCGGTAGTATCAACGTAAGAAAATTCTATGTTGTAGCGGGAAAGTATCTTGGCAAACAGACGAAAAGTGCCGCCGTAGGTGTTATCCGAAACGATAACGTGTTCACCCGCTTTGACTAAGCGCAATGTCGCATCAATCGCCGCCATACCGGAGGCAAAGCCGTAACAGGCGCGTCCACCCTCTAACGCGGCGAGATTTTTTTCCAAAGCCAGACGGGTTGGATTCTGTGTGCGGGCGTATTCGTAGCCGCGTTCCTGGCCCAGGGCGTCCGTGTAAGGTCGCGGACTGCCTAGTCCGTCTTGTTTATAGGTTGAAGTTTGGTAAATCGGAGTCGTCACCGCCCCCGTAGTCGGGTCGGGTTCTTGTCCGGCATGAATCGCAAGTGTGGCAAAGCCCATATTTTAGAAATACGAATGGATTAGCAATATAAGAACTCTAATGGCTGTTTCCTACTGCAAGCATGGTAGCCCGCGCGTAACAGGCTGTCAATTACAATGCCGCTCTCGTTTTTAATGCTTGAGAAAATAAAGTGTGAAAATCGCGGCAATGACACTTGCGCTAACTTTGTGCTTTGCCAGAAATATGATATAGATATATGTGTTCACGCGAAACTGTCGTTGTTGGACTTTGTGAGTTTGATGTATATTCAAGCAGTTTTTTGAACGCAACAATTCTTACCTGCCATTTTGCGGCAAGGTTTGTTACATCATTAAGTTGTCCGCCGAGAAAGCGTTTTTAGCGAACCAAACTAAAGTTGTTCGTTTTAACTTAGGTTGATGCACTATTTATGGCTTAAAATAGAGCCACAAGCGCTTGCGTCAAGGTCGGCAACAGTTGCGCCAAGAATTCGGAATCCGTCACGCGAATTTGCCCTGTGGAGGTTGCCGTAGTTCCTGCACCGATGCTGCGTGTAGGCGGCGGCGGCGGCGGCGCGATAATCGTAGGATTTCCAATATCACCAGCATGGATTACTGTTACCGATGACAAAAGTAAGAGACTGAGGGCTAGTTTACGAGTAAAGTTTTTCATTTGTTTTGCTCCAAAAAGGAAAGAGAGTTGCGTTTTGCCAGAGAGATTTCTGGTCATTTAACGCCTTAAAGCACTCTCAGTCTGCAAAAAATAATTGTCAGATGCAACCTCGCAACGAACGTTGCGTTCATAAGTTCTGAATTAAGAGTGTCTTGCAAACACCCGCGCTTGGTGAAATAAGCGCAAATATTCCCAAGAGAGACAAAAAGATGGCTATTGAATTAACCCAACAAAACCAAACTTTCGCGCCACAGATTTTCACTGCCACTGAAATCGCGTCGTCATGTGCGCAAGCTCAAGCATTGATTGAAACCGGTGCGTACCAGCAAGCCGCCGCCGCCCTCGGCGATCTGTGGCAAGATGTCGGTGTCAGACCCGATGTGAAGCATTATGAAAGTCAAGAAAAAGCGCAGATTTTGCTAATTATCGGCGTTTTAACCGGGTGGATCGGAAGTGCAAAGCAACGAGCAGATGCACAAGAAGAAGCGAAAAACCTTATCTCAGAAAGCGCGACGTTGTATGAGCAACTTGGTGATGTTAATAAATGGGCTTGGGCTCGTTGCGAATTGGGCGTCTGTTATTGGCGGTCTGGCGCGTATGAAGAAGCACGCATCATTTATGAGAATGCTTTAGAAAACACACGGGATTTATGGCCGGTTACTGAATCGAAACTTACGCAAAACTTAGCACTCCTAGAGATTTTTTCACACAACTATCGCTACGCCGAAAGGCTCTTATGGCAAGCCGAAAACTTAATCGCCACCCTGGACAACGATGTGTCACGGGGCAATCTCTATTTTCACCGTGCTTTGGCACAGAAGCGTTTGGCCGAAGAAGAATCTCTAAGTAAATATCTACATCTCGCTTTGGAGAATTACCAGAAAGCCGGTTCTTACTACGAACGCGCCAAGCACCTCTCTTTTTGCGCTTCTGTGAGCAACAATATCGGCGCGGTGTTGGGTAAATTAGGCCAGTATGACGAGGCGTTTAGGCAAATTGATAAGGCTATAGCGATTTATTCATCAACTAGTAACAAAAGCCGCACGGCTTCGACTTACGATACCAAAGCGCAGGTTTATCTGGCGGAGGGACGTTTAGACCTGGCAGAACAGGCGGCGTTGGCGTCTGTGCGTTTATTGCGCGAAGGCGACGAAGCTGCGCTCTTGGCCGAGTCTTTAACGACCTTGGGCACGATTTACGCGCGGCAAAATGCGGCTTTGCGCGCGCGACGCGCTTTTGAGAGCGCGTTCACAGTGGCTGACAGGGCCGGGGATAAAGGCGGCGCAGGGATAGCCTTATTAGCCTGGTTAGAGGAATTAAAGAGCGAATTGCCGCACGCGGAATTCGTCGAAGTCTATCGCCAGGCTGAGGCGTTGCTAGGCGAGTCTTCGCTCATTTCGGTGCAAAAAAGGCTGCGTCAACTGGCGCAAAGGCTCGACAATAATTCGTCTGACATCATTATCAATTTTCCTTCCGCGCCGGAAAGTGTGAAACCGGAAACCGTTACTGAACACGAAGTTGGCTCAGGGTTTTCACTGCCGACAGCAGTTTGTGAATTTGAAGCCCGCCATATTGCCCGCGCCTT
>JAYVJN010000046.1:0-10511 GCA_043769325.1 Acidobacteriota bacterium | reverse complement strand
CCGTACAGAGGCACGCCGCCGACCATGCCTTGATACTGGCCGAAAGTAATTTTGGGGCCGTAAAAATTGAGCAGCAAAGCTGCAATCATCAATACAATCGGGATGATTATTTGTGTCTTTTTCATAGTCAAGGGGATGGGGATAAGGGGCTGGGGGTTAGGAAAACCAATCCCTAATCCCCAACCCCCAGCCCCTATTTCGCTGGTTTGATGATGCTCTCCACCGTCTTGTCGTCCATTGCTTGCAAGCGTTGGCCGCGTGATTTGTCAATTAGTAAGTCGCTCCAACGGTATTTGTCGTAATAGTGTTGAACGTGGCAAGAGGTGCAGTTGGGCTTGCCTTCGTCCACCCAGACTTTCTTGCCTGGCTCATCATAGAAACCGTTGTGGCATTTGGCGCAGACTTCAATCGGATAGTTGCGGTCCAGCACCGGATAAGTCGTTTTGTGACAACTGGAACACGACAGCACGCCGTCTTGCACGCCGACAACGCCAGGCGCGGCCTTGACGCGGTACAAATGGATAGTGTGGAATTGCCAGTTAAGTTCTTGCTGGCGTTCCTCTTCGGCGGTGACGCCGGGCTCTTTGGGGTGCGTCTGGCGGTAACGCTTGAGAATTTCCAGCACGTCGGGCTTCTGTTCCAAGACCTCTTTTTCTAAACCCATCCAAGTCCATTTGCCTTGAGTAGTGTTGTAGGGATACCCGTAAGTGTTTTTGTGCGGGGTTGACACCTGCGCTTTATCCGGCCCGTAAAGCTTTTGGTTGCCGTCGTTATGGCAACGGGCGCACGAATCAAAGGCGTCTTGTTTGGGTTTATAAGCTGCGCCTTGATGTTCTTTATGACATTCCGTGCAGGTAATTCCGGCGTCGGCGTGTTTTTTGGTGTTGCTGGAATGAAAGCCTTCGGACTGGTGGCACTGCGAACATTTGGCGTCCACGCTCTCGCGGCCCAAAATAGAGTGACAGGTCAAACACGAGTTGGCGTTGGTTTGCTTGGCGATTTTGCCGTTGGCGGTGAGCGCAAAATCCTGACTTTGGTGCGGATTGGAAAGCGGCGCGGGCGAAAAGACGTTGGCAAAAGCCAGCGCGGTAATGCCGGCGAACACAGCCACTAAAGCCGTTCCCCAAATAAAGATAGAAAAAGGCCAGGGCCGCGCCAAATCGCGGGTCGGTTGCCAATTCCAGCGCACCTTGCCGGGCCGGGCTTGCGTGCGCGGGTGCAAGGGCGAAGGCCGCGCCGCTTTTTCGCGTTTCTTGCGCCGTTCCCAAAAGACGTTGATAACGCCTTGCATGGCTTGGTTGGTCGCTTCCGGCGTGGCGGCGGCTTGCTGGCGCATCAAGTCGCTCATTCTGATACCGGACATGGAGGCTGCGGAATTAGCGCGGGTAGCCTGTGGTTTGGCGGTAACGCGCAAAAAGATTTCGCGGCCTTTGCGCGTCACAGAGATATAGTACGGCCCGATTTGCACCACATCGCCATCGGCCAAAAGCGCGGATTCTTCAGCCTTTATCCAGCGTCCGTTGAGACGAAAGACATTGTTGATGGTGAGGTTGATAATATAAAACTGGTCGTCTATCTGGTTGATGCCGGCGTGGATACGCGAGACGCCCGGGTCATCCAAAATAACCTCGCAAGGCTGTTCCTGTCCGTCCACCCCGCCATTCCAACGGCCCAACACAATGCCGTCCGAACCGGCGTGTTGCGTGGTTTGGTTGGGGGCGTCGGACGCCAGATACTCACGGACAATAGTAATGTCGTTTGCCATAGTTTTAAGGGGGGCTAGGGGTTAGGGGTTGGGGGTTGGGCAAACGCTTGGCCCCAATCCCTGTTTCCAAACTTTTTAAGGGGATGAAGGGTTGGGGGTTAGGGCGCACATCCGACCCCCAATCCCCAATCCCCAGTCCCCAAACCCTATTTCCAAACTGCGAAATAGAAGACCTGAACCATATGGACAATCATTAAAGCCAGCATCAGCGAGGTGGAGACGACGTGCGGGGCGAGCCACATTTTCAGCAGTTGATGACAGTAAATGAGTGATTCCACACGGCGCAAAGTAGCCGTTGTTTCCACCGCTTCCAGCAACAGACGGGCCGAACGCGCATCGGTTTGGCGCAATTTATCGGCGTCCGGTTTGAACTCCGCGCGCGCCGCCGCCAGTAAATTGTCGAGCGGTTCGCGGCGGACGTATTGGCGCAACAGATAACGGAACGAGAGAAAACGCGAACGCACCTTAGAACGAATGATGTTTTGCAGGTCGGCGTTGGTGCTGCGGCGTCCGACATCGGCCAGTTCGCCGCGCAGTTCGTGGGCGCGGGCGCGTAAATCCTCGTAGAGCAACGGGTCGCCTTCGATACTGGTCATAATACGCGGCACCAGCAGGTAACAGACGATGCCGAAAATTCCCGACGCGATTACCAAATCGAAGGAAATCATCAGGAATGTGGTGAGTAACCCGCCGGACTTAAAGCCGCCGTGAATAAACAGTAAAATTCCCGCCAACGCTCCGAAATAGACGTGCGCCAGCATCCAGTAACGCAAGGCCCCGGCAGCGTGCTTATAGACTTGCCGCCGCGCCGGGTAGAGCATCACGACGACGATGCCGAACAGCCCGACAAAGCCCGTTAGCCAACGCACCGACGAGAAACGCCAGTCGGTGAAAATGCGTCCGTCGAGTGTATTTTTGAGGCCGTAACTAACGGCTAAATACGCGCCCGCCAGACAAATCGCCACGCCAAAAAGATGCCACAACATCGCCAAGGGGTCGCGTTTGTGGATATTGCGGCCCAGCGCGTGGGTTTGATCCATATAAATCAAGCCCATCGCGTCTTTGGCTTCGCCGAAATACTCTTTCGGGTTGACGCGCACCAACGCGCCCGTCGGACAACTTTCCTGGCAGGAATACTTGCGTTTGCTTTCCGCTTTACCCGCCGGATTGAGCGGCGTGTTGCTGCACAGATTACACTTAATGGCAACTAAATCATCCGTTGCGGTAACGGGTTCGGGCGGCGCGATGCGGCCCAAACTAAACCAACCCTTCGCTTTCGCCAGGCCCGCCGGCGGCGGTTCGGGCGCTTTGCCGCCTTTCGGTTTGTCGGGATTGCGCGGAATCAGCGTGATGGCGTTGTACGGGCATTGGGTGGCGCAGTCGCCGCAGCCGATACAAGTTTTGGGCGTGATGTCAATCATCCCGCCTTCCATACGGCCAATCGCGCCCGTCGGACAACCCGTGAGGCATTCCGGGTCTTGGCAGTGCATACAGACCGTCGGGACGAGAACGTGCTGCGTGCTGAAGGCTTTGACTTTTTTGGCGCGTTCAATGTGGATGCCGCGCCGCAAAAGACGCGATTGCCCGTGCATTTTGTGGCAAGCCATCGAACAATTGCCGCAACGGATACATTTGTCCATGTCCATGACGAGCAGATTAGTGCCGTCAATAACGCCGGTGTTAATTTCTTTGGCGGCGGCGGAAAGGACGCGCTTATCGGCGGCGGGCGGCGGGATGGCGGTATCGTCGGCAGTGGAAAATTTGTCAAAGACGCCACCGACAGCCTGCTGTAACTGCGCGTCCTCACGCAGGCGCGGCACGGCCACTTCCATAACTTCGGTGCGCGACATGATGGTCAAAGTGTAAGGCCATTTGGCCGGGCCTTTAATTCCGTCAAAGCCGAGACAGTTACCCGCGCCCAAAAAGTCCACGCCAACCTTAGCGTCCAAACCCGTGAGCATATCGGCCACCGCCGGATTGAAGTCCGCGCCGGCCACACGCCGCACCCAGCCGGTCTTGATAAAAAAGAGGCGGTTGATGGGGTCGCCCTCGCGCACCAGCACCGCGTTTTTGCCATAGACGGTGTAACGCGCGGCGTCGCCCAGACGGGTCAATATGTCTTGGCTTAAAACGCCGCCAGCCCGCACGCCGATTTCGTTAATCGTCAAGTTGAGGCCGTAGGTGCGGTAAGTGGAGTCCAAAAACGCGCTGAACTTGGGCAGCTTACGCAACAAGCGCAGGGCCGGGCGTTCAATGCGCATCACTTTCGCGCCGGCCTCGCCTTTTTTGGTGCGCGAATCGGCGGCAACCGTAATTGTCGCGGTGCGTGGCACGCCGGCCAGCACGCCCATTTCGCCGAAACTGCGGCCTTCCTGCGTCTGGCCCACCTTATTGCCGTTGACAAAAACGTCGAGGTGGCCTTCGCACAGAATGTAGAAGTTGTTGCCGCCCCACTCGCCCTGGCGCACGATTTCCGCGCCCGGTTCGTAAATCATCAGGTGCAGATAGGGGCCGACCTTTTTGCCGCCGTAGTTGCGCCCGTAAGCGGTAACTTCGAGTTCGAGTTCGTAGTTGAAGTGGCCGTCGTGATAGCCGGTCAGTTCTTCGACAATTTCGATGCTGCGGACTGCTTCGAGAATCTCGTCGTGGTTGGTAATTTCTTTATTAGCCATAATGTCGAAGAAGTGCGAGACGGTTTCCGGTGCGCAACAGCGACGAGGGCGCGTTGCGGCGCGTTAAGCAAATTGGCAATACCTATATAAAGACGTGGTGCGTTAAACTACGCTTTACTTATACCAAATCTTGCGCGAAAAGAAAATGTTTGTTTTTCTTATCGTCGCCTGTTACGATAACGCCTGTCAGGATTTGACCAAATAAAAACCGCGCCCGCGAAATTTTGTTGCCGGTTGGAATAAAACGGAACAAGCGCTTGATAAACCAAGTAAGGCACAAGCGTAAGCGCAGTTTTTTACCCCGCATTTGCCGCTGTAACTTCTTTGCTACATCCATTAGCCCGCGTTGCCGCGTAACTAAGGATGCAAGCCGAATTTTGCCAAACAGAAAGCGATAATAAAACTCATGACCGCACCTGCTATGTCACGCCCGATGTCAATTGACGAACTCTGTGTAAATACGATTCGCACCCTATCAATGGATGCCGTGCAAGCGGCAAATTCCGGCCACCCGGGTACGCCGATGGCGATGGCCCCGGTTGCTTACGCGCTGTGGAACAATGTTCTGCGCTTTGACCCCGAAGACCCCATTTGGCCTAACCGCGATAGATTCGTGCTGTCAATGGGCCATGCGTCCATGCTTTTGTACAGTATGCTGCATCTGACCGGCGTGAAGGCCGTCAACGGGCAATACGAAAAAACCGGCTCGCCTTCCGTCACGTTGGACGACATCAAAAGTTTTCGCCAACTCGACAGCCGTTGCGCCGGACACCCCGAATACCGTTGGACTTCGGGCATCGAAACCACCACCGGCCCGCTTGGTCAAGGCTTGGCGACGAGTGTCGGCATGGCGATTGCCGGCAAATGGTTGGCGGCGCATTACAACCGGCCCGGCTATGAAATGTTTGGCTACCGCACCTATTCAATGTGCGGCGACGGTTGCATGATGGAAGGCGTCTCGCACGAAGCCGCTTCGCTTGCCGGACACCTCAAACTCGACAATCTCTGTTGGATTTACGACAACAACAAAATCACTATCGAAGGCCACACGCACATCGCCTTTAGCGAAGACATCGCCACTCGTTTCATCAGTTACGGCTGGAACGTGACCCGCGTGGGCGACGCTAACGACCTTGAAATGCTGATGCGGGCTTACGGCAGCGCAGAAAAAACGTCTGACCGCCCGACGCTCATCATTGTGGACAGCCACATCGGTTTTGGCGCGCCCAACAAACAAGACACCCATTCCGCGCACGGCGAACCGCTTGGCGAAGAGGAAATCAAACTAACCAAACGCTTTTACGGTTGGCCCGAAGACGAAAAATTCCTCGTCCCCGACGGCGTGATGGAAAATTTCCAAGCCAACATCGGCAAGCGTGGCGCAACGGCCCGCGCCGCCTGGTTTGAGTTGTACGAAAACTACAAGAAAGACCACCCCGAACTCGCCGACCAACTTTACCAGATGCAAAAACGCGAACTGCCCGACGGTTGGGACAAAGACATTCCCGTTTTTCCGCCGGACGAAAAAGGACTCGCGGGCCGCGATTCTTCGGGCAAAGTCCTGAACGCCATCGCCAAAAACGTGCCCTGGCTGCTCGGCGGTTCGGCGGATTTGGCCCCTTCAACTAAAACGCGCCTGACCTTTGACGGCGCGGGCGATTTTTCGTCACACGAATACGGCGGGCGCAATTTCCACTTCGGCATCCGCGAATTTGCCATGTCCGCCGCCTTGAACGGTATGTCGCTCAGTAAGTTGCGGCCTTACGGTTCGGGCTTTATGATTTTCTCGGAGTTCTCGAAACCGGCTATTCGCCTCAGTTCCATCATGGAATTGGGAACGATTCACGTCTTTACGCATGACTCCATCGGCGTCGGCGAAGACGGCCCCACGCATCAACCCATTGAGCAACTTATCAGTTTACGCGCCACGCCCGGCTTGATAGTTTTCCGGCCCGGTGACGCCAACGAAGTAGCCGAAGCGTGGAAGAAGATTATGCACATCAAGCGCGAGCCGGTCTGCTTAATTCTGAGCCGCCAGACGTGTCAAACGCTTGACCGGACTAAATATGCCAGCGCGGAAGGCACGCAAAAAGGCGGTTATGTGCTGGCCTGCAACGCGCCTGACGGCAAGCCCGAAGTAATTCTCATCGGCACGGGTTCGGAAGTGCAACTCGTCGTCGCGGCTTACGAACAACTCGTGGCCGAAGGCGTCAAAGCCCGCGTCGTCTCGTTGCCTTCGTGGGAAATTTTTGAGCATCAAACCGAGGAATACCGCAACAGCGTTCTGCCGCCCGATTGCACGGCCCGTGTTTCGGTTGAGCAAGCTTCGAAAGTTGGCTGGGCGCGTTACGTCGGCAATCAGGAGTGTATTATTGGCATGAAAACTTTCGGGGCCAGTGCGCCTTTGAAGGAATTGGCTAAGAAATTCGGCTATACGCTGGAAAATGTGGTCGCCAAAGCGCGGTTGGCGATGGGTAAATAAAGGCAGAAACGCGCACGTTAGTAAGCGTGTAGCTCAAATGCCACGACGCGCGAGACTTCCGTGCGCGTTTCTGCAACTTAACCTCGCAATGCCCGAAGTAAATAACCCCCACGACCACTTTTTCAAAGAAGTGATGAGCCAAATTGATTTGGCGGCAGAGTTTTTATCGCTCTATCTGCCGCCGGAAGCGGCTGAGTTGCTTGACTTTAGCTCTTTGACAACCTGTAAAGAAGTCTTTGTGGACGCGCAATTGCAAGAACACCTCTCGGATTTGCTCTACCGCGTTCGCGTTAAGACCGGACAGGAAATTTATGTTCACTTGCTTTTGGAGCACAAAAGTTCACCCGACAAATGGGTGAACTTGCAAATTCTGCGTTACCAAACGCTGCTCTGGCACGAGTTACAGCGGAACGGAGTTAAAGAATTGCCGTTTATTGTGCCTGTCGTGTGCTATCACGGGCGGGCGCGTTGGCGCGTGCCGCAGAAATTTTCCGCTCTCTTTGGCAAACACCTGGGGTTAGCTGCCCTGAGTCAATTCACACCGGAATTTCGCTATCACCTCTTTGACCTGGCAAATTATCAAAATGCCGAATTAAGCGGTCAGCCAGCCTTACAAACTGTGCTGCGTCTGCTAAAATACGCTTTGCGAAAGCCGCAACTGCGTCAGGAGCTAGTCCCGATTTGGAGTTTGGCGCTCACCAGCGACTTCCCGCAATCACGCTTTGACGACTTCGTCGAGGTTTGCAGCAACTATCTGGAGAAAGGCGCGAAACTGCCCAAAACAGATATAACCCAAGCATTTAGCACTGCCGCTAAGGAAAGAGGAGGCTCAAATATGGAAGGTTTCTTTGAAAGCTGGAGGAAACAAGGACGACGAGAAGGGCTGCAAGAAGGACTGCAAGAAGGACTGCAAGAAGGACTGCAACGAGGGTTACACCAGGAAGCGGAGCGTCTCGCGCTCAAAACTTTGGGCAAGCGTTTCGGCGTGTTGCCGACGGATTTCGCCGGGCAAGCCGCCCAACTTTCAGTAGAAGATTTGGAGACTTTGACCCTGGACGCTGCCGATTTTGCCAGCCTGGATGAATTGCAGAATTGGCTTAATCAACGCGCTCGCCAAGAAATTGTAAACTAGGAGAATTTCACGTTGCCTCGATACTGCCGCCAGTTGTTTTTGCTTTTACTGCTTGTGTGTTTATGCGTTGTCCCGGCCCGTGCGCAAACGCCGGAACAGCCGACCATTAGCGGGTTGTACGAAATCTGCATTGGCGTCACCGATCCTGTGCCACAGATTCGTTACTGGGAGCAGTTTGGTTATCGCATTGGGCCGATTGGCGAATTGAGCGCGGTGGATGCCAAAAGACTTTATGGCGTGGATTCGCGTCTGCGTTCGATTCGCTTGCTACATCAGGACGCTGAACATGGCTTGATTCGCCTTCTCGTATGGGACAAACCTACTAACGACGGCTTAGGCTTGGTCAGATTCATCACGCCCGGCAGCCGTTGGACTTCGATGTTGACGCGCGACGTGGTGAAAATCCAGAACCACGCCGAGGCCGCCGAACGCGCCAAAATGCCGGTCAGCATCGTGCCGCCGGTGTGGTCGGAAATCTACAAAATCGCCGACGCCCAGCCCTTTACCGGAGAAGTCATCGGCGTGCGTGAACTGATTGTGCTGCAACCATTCTCGCGCCAGATGTTCTTTGAACGCTTCGGTTACGAAGCACCCAATTACGGCAAAATCAATGCCGCCGCCAAGTTCCAGACGAGTCAGGTCACGCATTCCGGCCTGGTTTTCCAGAGCGAGGACGCCGAAGCCTATAAGTTTTATGGCGACGTTTTGGGCTTAAATATCGTCAACCCCGAAACCCGTTGGGACTACGAAAAACTCGGCGAC
Source organism: Acidobacteriota bacterium (assembly GCA_043769325.1). GTDB lineage: Bacteria > Acidobacteriota > Blastocatellia > Pyrinomonadales > Pyrinomonadaceae > JAYVJN01. The sequence goes on along the minus strand of JAYVJN010000046.1, from coordinate 1,698 downwards.
GCCGCCAAACTCTACGGCATGAAGCCTGGCGACGTTTACTATGGCACGACTTTGGACAACCCGCTTTCGGGCCGCACGCCCGACACCGCCGTTTCGGGCCGCGTTCTATTGCGGCGTGTTCCCACGTCGGTTAAAGACCAAAACCTGATGGAACGCTCACGGCCCGGCAGCCTCGGCTATTCGCTGTACACTTATAGAGTTACGGCCATCGAAAGCTATCACGCCAAAGTAAAAGCGAGTAAAGCAACGGGCGTCACCGAAATTATGAAAAATGAGTTCGGCGAAAAGAGTTTCAGCTTCTACGCGCCGGACGGACATTTTTGGACGTTGGTTGGTAAATAACGATGAAACCGACAGTTTACCTCGAAACCAGTGTTGTCAGTTATTTGACCGCCTGGCCCAGCCGCCACTTAATCACGGCGGCTAACCAGCAAATCACGCATGAATGGTGGCGCGAAGAACGAGACAAATACGAACTTTTCGTCTCGGAAGCAGTTATTGAAGAAGCCAGCGCCGGCGACCCGGAAATGGCGAAAGCGCGGCTGGAAATTCTCAACCCGCTTATCTTGCTGACGCCAAAAGGAGTTGAGGCGGCGTTGGCGCGACAGTTATTCGACAAAGGGCCTTTGCCGGCAAAAGCCGCGGTAGATGCTGTGCATATTTCCTTTGCCGCCGTTCACGGGCTGGATTATTTGCTGACCTGGAATTGCAAACACATCGCCAATGCCCAAATGTGGCGCAGCATTATTGCTATCTGTCAGCGTAACGGTTACGAACCGCCGATAATTTGCACGCCGGCAGAATTGTTAGGGCGAAATTTAGGAGAATAACCATGTGGGAAGACCCGATTGTCGCAGAAATTCACAAATGGCGCGAAGAATACGCCGCTAAATTCAACTATGATGTAGAAGCGATTTGCGAAGACCTGCGCCAACGCCAGGAAGCCAGCGGGCGCAAAAGCGTCACGCTGCCGCCGAAAAAGCCTGTCTTTGTGCCGGTTGAAGAAAAAGAAGCGGCCTGAACCAGGCGAACAGAGTTTCAGCTTCTGCGTGCCGGACAGACATTTTTGGACATTAGTGGGCAAATGTTTCCAAAAGCATGAATGCTGAACCTAACTTAACTTTTGCAAATGGTGCGCTATCTGCCAACGAATTCATTACGCGGCTTGATGGACACATTAAATTTGAATTTGAACTGACAGCCCAAAGAATCACTTATTTAGCTGCATCGGAGTCGTTTTTGTTTTCTGCGTATGCCCTTGCTGTCGCTAATTATGACAAGAACAAAGAAAAAGCTGATTTACTATACAGACTGATTCAAGTGTTACCTTGGATTGGCATAGTACTTGCCGTTACGGTTCTACTAGCTGTGTTTTGTGCGATTTGCATGATATTAAACTAAAATGGAAGCGAGAACAATTTGAGGCTGTCAATAGTGGCGTGATTGTCCATAAGGATATAAATACAACCGCACTTGAGCATTGGATAGGTTTAGCTCCTCCGCTTTTTGTACCTTCGGCATTTATTCTTGGATGGCTTCTTGTTTGGCCCTATTGCGGATGTGCGGCCATTGTAACTGGTGTAATAATCTTACTTTCATTAGCATATAGCTATTTTCTTATTCGTCCCCGCAAAACGAAGGAAGATAAATGAACGAACAAGAAATCCGCGCTGAAATCGCGCGGCGCAAAGATACCTT
>JAYVJN010000045.1:0-5270 GCA_043769325.1 Acidobacteriota bacterium | reverse complement strand
CGTATTGAGAGACGCCACAAGTCAGTACCGGAAGCGGTAGCGCCCGGGTCGCAACTGAGGTGCATGGTGGCGTTAAGACAACGCGCGTCGCTACCGCTTCGGGTACTGACCTGTTTCTCCGATTGTGTCCGTGTTGAGTATAGTAAATCTTGGCAGATACAAAAATGCTTGCCACAAACCGCCCAACCAAGGATTTTTTTGGTCAGTGTGCGCGTGAAGGCGCGCGTAAAGCAAAACGGGCATCGCGTGGATGCCCGTAAAGTATTGGAATTAAAGAAGCCACTTATCAGAGTCGAACTGATGACCTTTCGATTACGAATCGAACGCTCTACCAACTGAGCTAAAGTGGCTCATGCTTGAAAATATACGGATGCGTGACGCTAACTGTCAAGCGCGTAGCAACGTCTTATGGTGGTGGATGCAAATTTGAAATTATGAAGCCGATTACTAAACCTTTGATTATTTCCCTGTTCTTTCTGCTGGTGTGCGCCGCGCCCGTCTGGGCGCAGGGCGCGAAACTGCCCGCGCCGGATAAGGTTTTAGACGCCTACTGGAAAGCCCTCGGCGGCAAAAAAAAAGTAGCCGCTTGGCGCGATGCCACTTATGAATGGCAAATGTGGCGCGACGGACAGGCGGCGGGCACGGCGCAGTCTTCGCTGAAGGCCCCGTCGTCAGTGCGTTGGAGTTTGAAAACCGACGCGGGCGAAATCACTGCCGCCGCGACCGGCACATCGGCCTGGGCCCGACGCAGTGACGGCACACTCCGCACCTTAACAACACAAGAAAGCGGGCCGGCGCGTCTGTGGGCCGTGTTGGATGCCAGCCGTTTGGTGGACATCAAGAAACAGAACGTGCTGGCCCGCACCGTCAGGTTGGACACAAGCGCGGGTGAACCATCTTACGTCGTGGAGTTTACCGTCAAGACCGGCGCGAAATTGCGTTATTGGTTTGGACGCGACACCAAATTGCTGCGGCAAATTACTGACGCAGATGGCAAGTTGATGGCGCGTATGAGCGATTACCGCGCAGAAAACGGCGTCCTGGAGCCGCATACTTTGGAGCGCGACATTGCGCGGCTGGGCCTCGTCACCTTTAAGTTGCGACGCGCCAACTATAACCAGAATCTGGCGGATACCGCTTTTGACCCGCCCCGCGACGCCGAAAACATAGACATCGCGGCCCTCTTGCGCGAAATCGAAGCCAACCAAAAGAAAGTTGACGAGCGCACCGGCGAGTATTATTACGTCCAGAAAGAGACTGAGCGCGAGTTTACCGGCAAGGGCGAGTTGAAGAAAGAGACAATTAACGTCTATGAAGTTTTCCCGGTGCCGGGGCAGCAACCCGTCAGGAGACTGATTAGCGAAAACGGCCAGCCGCTGACACCGGAACGCGCCAAAGAGGAAGAAAAGAAGGCTACGGAAGCACTCGTCAAAGCCGAAAAAGAACGCGCCAAAGACAAGGCCAAAGAGGAAGCGAAAAAGGCTAAATCAAGCCTTGGCGGCGACCCCAACAGCGACGAAGGCGATGGCCGCAATTTGCAACTCAAGTCATTTTTGAAGATGTGCGAATTTGTCGCGCCGCGTCGTGAGACATTTCGCGGGCGGGAAAATATCGTCTTCGATTTTCGTCCTAAAGCCGACGTTAAGCCTTCTAACCGCAACGAATCGCTTATCGCCAAAATGGTCGGCGTAGTCTGGATTGACGCGGCGGATAAGGAAATTTCACGGCTTGAAGCCCGTTTCCGCGAAGGCATCAAGGTTGGCGGGGGATTGATTGTCAATCTCAAACCCGGCGCGGCCTTTGTCATCGAACAGCAACGCCAGCCCGAAGGCGTCTGGTTTCCCGTGCTGGCTTCGGCAAATTTGTCCATCAAAGTTTTACTTTTTGGCGGCGGCGACGTTAATACGCTCATCGAAAACAATGATTTTCGCAGATTCAACACTGATGTTAATGGCTACGAACTGAAAGCCCCGCCTAAACCGGAGCAGTAATTGGTGACCAACTCTGCCGCTTATCTCCGCGAATCACGCCGCTTGCGCTTGCTTGGTATTGCGCGGGGCGAGGTTTTGACGGGCCCGCAGACCGTCCATTTCGACATCGCCAACGGCTGCAACACCAATTGCGTCACTTGTTGGGATCACTCGCCTCTGCTGAACGATGCGCGGCCCGCTGAATGGAAGCGCAAACAGACCGCCATTGAAGATTTTCGCCGCGTGGCCGCCGACATTGCCGCCATGAACTCGGTGGAAGCGGTGATACTTTCGGGCATGGGCGACCCCTTTGTAAACCCTGACATTTATGAGTTTATCACCACTGCAAAGGCTCACGGCTGGCACGTTACGGTCTTGACTAACGCGCTTTTGGCCGATGCCGGGCGCGTTCTGGAGTTGGAAACCGATATGTTGCTCATCTCGGTCAACGGCGTCACGCCGCGCTCGTACACGGCGTTTCACCCGAACCTCAAGGAGCGCGATTTCCGGCGTTTGCTGGAGTTATTGGAGACTTTCGCGGCGGCGGGGAAGCGTTTCAAACAGGTGCAGGTCATCAACCGCGACACCGCGCCCGAAGTCGTGGAAATGGCGCGTTTTGCCTCTCGTTATAACGCCTCGAGCGTCACTTACAAACTCGCCAGCCTCAGTCGCGGCACAGAAAGCTGCGCCATCACGGAAGCGCAACGCCGCCAATTACTGGAAGAATTACTTCCAGAAGCGCAAGCCGAAGCCGCGCGTCTGGGCGTCGTGACCAACCTCGACATTTTTACCAGACAAGTAGCCACGGGCGGTCTGGCGACGGCCCCGATTGCTGAAACCGGCTGTTTCATGGGTTGGTATTACGCCCGCGTCACAGTTAAAGGGCGTATTTTGCTGTGTTGCTCAACCGAAGTGGAAGTCGGCGATTTGTCACGCGGGCCGTTCTCCGCGCAATGGTACGGCGCACAGTGGAACGAACAACGCGCCCGCCTCATGCGCGGGCAATACTTCAACGGCTGCCGACAATGCGGCAAACTCAACCAAAACGTCAAGATAGGCGAAAAGGTACGCGAACAATTGGGCGAACCGCTCTATTTATTACGCACCGGACAACTCTAAAAGGATAAAGGATAAAGGATGAAGGATAAAGGAAAAAACGGGGGCGAACTGTCAGCCGTCAACCCTGGCAGAGTGGAAAAAACTTTATCCCTTATCCCTTATCCTTCATCCTTTAGACGCTCCCCGACCATCGAATGGCAGACGAACGGCGTCTGTAATTACGATTGCTCTTATTGCATTCAGAGCAAGAAATATCGCACGGGCCAGCCTTCGCGGGACGATGTTGAGCGTTTTCTGGAGTTCTTCGCGGGGCTGGAAGGGGTTTGGGAAATCAAGATGACGGGCGGCGAACCCTTTGCCTGGCGCGGGTTTATGGATTGGGTCGTGCCGGGCCTGGCGCGTCTGCCGCATCGTGTGTCAGTGTTGACCAATTTGAGCGCGCCGCTGCCGGTGTTGCGGCGGTTTGTGGATTTGTTGGGCGATAAGTTGCAAGTTGTCTCCGCGAGTTTGCACCGCGAATTTGTTGGCGAAGCGGAGTTTATCGAGAAAGCCGCGACGCTCAAGAATTGGCTGCGGCCCGATGTGCGCCTGGTGGTCAATAACGTGCTGGTGCCGGGCACGCTGGCGCGATTAAATGAAGTGCGCACTGAGGTTGAAGCCGCCGGCCTGAAGTATTTTCCACAGGTGTTGAAAACTAAGCACGGGGTTGTGGATTACGCGCCGGAGGAAAAGCCGCTCGTCGAGTTGCTCACAGGCCACGCGCCCACGCCACGCGAAGCTAATCTCGCGCCGTCGTATCGCGGGCGTCTGTGTTGGACGGGCGTGGAATACTTCGTCTTGCTGCAAAACGGCGAGGCTTGGTCTTGCCGCACGGCGCGGCGTTTCCGCGAAGGCTATTTGGGCAATGTCTTAGACGGCACAATAAAGCTACAACGCGCCCCGCGCCTCTGCGTTTACGACATCTGCCCCTGCACCGTTCCCGCCAATCGCGGCATGATTGCCGGCGTCTAAATCCTTGCGCCAGGCCAGATAGCCTTGCACGGAAAGAATTATGTAAGCGATTTGCAGGCCGGCCATCCAGTAACGCCCCTTGATGCTGAACAGAAAAACCTGCGAGATATTGACCGTCACAATCCAGACCCACCAGTGTTCGATTTTCTTCCAGGTCAACATCCACTGCGCAATGAGGCTGGCGGCAAAAATTGACGAATCCCAGACCACATAATCCGGCGGCGCAAAGCCCATGTAACGCGCAAATTCCTGTAACGTCCAGGCGAACAGCACCGTCCCGCAGAGCCACAATGCGCTATACAAAACCCAATAGACGGGCCGCAGACGGCTGACCGGCAACTCCGTCCGGTTCGCGCCGCCGTACAGCCATTGCCACCAACCGTAAAAGCCAAGCGCGATAAAAACCACCTGCAAGCCGACGTTGGCATACAGCCGGTCTTGCGCTAACACTATGAGAAAGAAGACGTTGTTGATAATGCCAAGAGGCCAATTTACGATGTGCTGACGCACAATCAGCCACACACAGACAAAGCCCGCCGCCGTGCCGATGATTTCCGCGTTCTGTATTAACCAGTTCATGTTTAGGTGTCGGAGTTGAGCTATTATAGACTTCAAGAAAAAGAATTATCTGCGGAACACGCGAAACACACGGAAAAAAGCAGTTAAGTTCTGTGTTTGCTTATTTCCGCGTTTTCTGCGCCTTCCGTAGATCTAAAATTCTTTTTCTTGAAAGATATAGATGTCGGATTAGGCTCCAACGGCAATCCGCCATCGCCAGGCTAAAATCTTTCTACTCATGCGAATCAAGGGTTGATATGCGCCAGGAATGAAGCACCTCCCCGACTTGAGCGCGGCCAGCCTTGTTCGCATGAGCGCGACAGCGCGAAAAATGGTGTCGGCAGCGGCGCGTTTCAATCAGCCAGGCCCGTTTTGCAACTCTGCTACTCGCCTGGCGGCTCGTTGCGGACAAGGCTGTCCGCGCTCCATCGCCGGCGAGTGATTTTGGCGGAAAGGTTCACCAAATGAAACCATTTAACCTAATAAACCGGGCTTCGTCAATTTCAAGGTCTTGTAGTAAATTCGTGAGGCGGGTAAATTGTTTGTCTATGATTAGTTTTTTTGTCATTGAAGCTAGTGTTCAGTCAAGTTTGTCTTGACGGATAAAGTCAGTACCCAGAGCGGTAGCGACGGGGTTTGTGCGGTGCTGCTGCCGGTGAGTTGTTCCCGTCA
>JAYVJN010000044.1:0-3338 GCA_043769325.1 Acidobacteriota bacterium | reverse complement strand
AGCAACGCAAGATTAGGCGCGTTTTGAGTCCCGCCTTCAGGCGGCTGCTTAATGCCATTGGCCTGAAGGCGGGACTCAAAACGGATTTTATTGCCTCTGAAACTCTGGCGAACCGAGGATTAGCCCGGTGAGTTTGACAACTTCGGGGCTGGCCGAGGGCGCGGCGGCGTTCTGGCGTTCGAGTCGTGCGATTTGGCGTTGCTGGCGTTGTTCGGCGGGATTGCCGTACATCATGGCGTCGTCGCCGTTGGCGCGGGCGTTCATGGCTTGCGGTTTGGGTTCCGGCACGGGTTCATTTAACTGTTTGAGCAGCGTCTGTTTAGTGGCCGGCGAGACTTCGCCGCTGACGATTAGCTCAAGCAACTTGTCCAAAGTCTGCGTTTGAGCCGCGTCCTTGCCGACATAACGCGAAAGGTCAATCCGTGTGCCGGGGATTTTGTTGCCGGCCAGCGCGAGGCCGAAGTTGAGGCGTTCGAGCAAGCCGCCGGTGTTGACCCAGTGTTCGGCTTTGTCGGGATAACCCGTCGGGGCCTGGTAGCCGTAGAGCGGTTCGGCCATGCGGTTGAGCCACTGCGCCAGCGCGGGGCCGCCGTTGGTTTCGCCGCCCAGCGAACGGATTGAACTGACCATTAACTCAAACGGCGTCTTGATTTTAAGGCGATACGACGCGCCAAATTCCGGCGCCGCGAAGACGGCGCGGAGCGTGGTTTTGAGGTCACCGTTGCTTTTGGTGAAAGCATTGGCGATGCGGCTGACCAATTCGGGCGTGGATTCATCCGTGACGAATTTGCGGGCCAGTTTGGTGGCGACAAATTTGGCCGTCGCCGGATGTTTAGCGAGAATATCCAGCACTTTCAGGCCGTCTTCCACGCCCCCGCCGGCGGGGATTTTTTGTCCTAGCACGGTCTTTTCGCCCTGGTCGTGCAAGCGGTTGTTAAAGACGAATTTGCCGCCGTCGTTCTGGTAATCGCGGCCCGAGATTTCCTGCGCGGCGGCTTTGCGGTAGCCACGCGGGTCAACAATCGTCCAACCCGTGAAGCAGCGCGCCACTTCCTGCACATCCTTTTGCGTGTAACCGCCATCCACGCCCAAAGTGTGCAGTTCCATCAGTTCGCGGGCGTAGTTTTCGTTAATGCCGCGTTTCATGCGTTGCTGCGGATTGGCCTGCGGATTAGGCGGGGCGGGTCTTGGCTGCTGTTGTTGGCGCGACTGCCGCCCGCCCAACGCGCCGCCAAATAAACCGCCGCGCCGTTGATTGAGAATCGCTCCCGCTCTCCCTTTCCCCCCTTCTCCCGCTCTCCCCTGCGGCGCGACGCTCTCGAAGTTATCTAAATAGAACAACATAGCCGGACTTTGCGCGGTGGCGGTGAGCAACTCCTTGAAATTGCCGAGCGCGTTGGGACGGATGGTGTCGCGGTCATATGCGGGCAAGTGCCAGCGCGTGGCGTTTTTGCCGATGAAGACGTTGAAATGGTTTGTCCAGAAATCCACCATCACCTCGTTTAGCTGGCGTTCGCTGTAAACGGCGCGAAGAATGCGCGAAGCGATGAGTTCGCGGTTGATTTCAGCGGGCTGTTTGAGGCCGTTTTTGACGTAATACTCAACGATAGCGCGGCGGGCATCGGCGTTGGGCGCGTTATTGTTGGGCGGCAAAACGCCTGGCTTTTGCGCCGGCATTGAGCCGTCGGGGGCTTCCATCGCGTCCGGTTTGTCCATTGCGGCGTCGGGCGCATTTTTGGCGGCTTTGGCCTCTTTGCCGGCTTCGCGTGCGCCAGCAAGATTGGCCGGCAATTCGCCGCTACGTTGCAGACGCGCCAGCAACGCGCCCGGATTGGGGTATTTGGCGAACAGTTCACTGGTCGGCAACTGCAACACCTCCAACGATTTAACCTTTTCGTCAGCCACCGCGTCGGGGATGTTCTGCGGGTTTAGCTGCTGTTCGATGTATTTGTCCAAGCCCATCTTTTGGACGCGCTCCACATCGTTGGGCCGTGCGCCAAAACCCAAACGGTTGAGGACGTGCAAAACGCGCTGCTCATCCGTCAACTTGGGCAGCTTTTTGTCATTGGCCGCCGCCGTCAAAGGCAACATTCCCAACCATATAGCCGCCAAACAAAGCCACGCCGACGCTTGCCGGCCCCAACTTTTTCCCCATCCTGCTTTCATAATTACAACCCTCTTACGATGTGAAATTTCAAATTCGAGATTTCAGATTTCTCCGGTATCTGCCAATTCTATTAGACGCGCCCGCCGCGCTGTTGGTTGAAATAAGTCGGAGAAAAGCCCGGCAAGGATACAAAGATTAGCCGCAAAAAAGCACAAAACACACAAGTAAGGAGCGTTCTTGTGTGCACATTTTGTGCCTTTTTGCGGCTAAGTTTCTTTAACGCCCCGTCGGGCGCGGGTAGGTGGCGGGGCTGCGGTGGCCTTGTTGGTCAACGGCGCGGACGCCGAAGAAGAAATTGTCTTTGGACATCCCTTTCATGGTGAAGGTGGTCACATTGCCGACGTTTTGCGAGTTTGTCCAGGTTGGTGCGGTGGTGTCGCGCCAGACAATTTCGTAACCCGCCAGGTCGGTTTCCTTATTGGCTTCCCACTTCAATTCGGTATCATTCGACAAACGATTGACGACGCTCACGCCTTTGGGCGCGGCGGGCGCGAGGGCCAACGAAGCGAGCGCGGCGGCGTTGACGCGGGCGACGTTGGCGGTGTAGGCAAAGTCCACAAATTCGGGCAAATCGCCGTATTGGATGCCGCTTTCGGTGCGCAGATTCTGGTGTTGGTGGTTGTAATTTTCGTTGGGTTCGGTGAAACGCACGGCGGCGAAACCGCGTTCGAGAAACGGTATGTGGTCGCCGCCGCGCCCGTAACGGTCACGCCGGTAAACCATTGTGACGTTCATCTGCGGCACATAAAGCCCGCCGGTTTCCTTGATAAACCGCGCCAGTTGCCGCGAGGCTGAGTCGTTTTCGCCACCGACGCTGCGGCGCGTGCCGGCGTCCTGTTCGGTCTCATTGGACGGCACGCCCTCGGAAAATACGCGCACGGTCTTGGCGTCCTTCACGCCGTTGCCGCCCAAACTGTTGCCGATAATGTCGTTAGTGAACATAGCCGCGACGTTCCACTGGCGCAGTTTGGCCTGTTCCGCGTAATAAGCTGCGCCCAGCAAACCTTGTTCCTCGCCCGGCACGGTCATAAAAACGATGGTCGCGTCGAATTGATATTTCGACATCACGCGGGCCATCTCCAGCACCGCCGCCGTGCCTGAGGCGTCGTCATTTGCGCCCGGCGCGTCGCACTCGGCGTCCGTCGGGCTGGTGCACATCGAATCGTAATGC
>JAYVJN010000043.1:0-2689 GCA_043769325.1 Acidobacteriota bacterium | reverse complement strand
GTAAATGATTGCGTTTTTGTTCTCTCTGTGAACTCTGTGTCCTCTGTGGCAAAGTTCTGTTCCGGTCAGATACTATTTGTTAATGTCGTTATCAAAGTTCATTTAGAGAATCATCTGCGGAACACACGGAATGACGCGAAAAAAAGATACATTTCCGCGTGTTTCGCGTGTTCCGCAGATGATTTTCTCGTTGGTTGGTTGTGCCGATAATTTCTAATGAAGACAAAATCGCGTCCATTAATTGGTTTGCTTGCCATCGCTTTGTTGTGGTGTTGGCGCGTGCCCTTAAACGCGCAGACCGCGCCGCAAGATGGGCGTTACTTTGAACGCCAGGCTGTGCAAGCCTATCGTAACAAAGACTTTCCCGCATATCTGGCGAACCTGCAACGCGCCCTGGCGTTACGGCCTAATCATCCTCGTTTGCTCTATAACCTCGCCGGCGGTTACGCGCTCAACGGGAAAACTGAGGAAGGTTTACAGTCGCTGGCCCGTGTTGCCGCGATGGGTTTGGCCTATCCGTTTGAGCAAGACGATGATTTGGCAAGTCTGCGCGAAACAGAAAGTTACCGTCGTGTCAGCGAACAGTTCGCCCGCAACCGCGCGCCCTTGATTCGTAGCGAAGCTGCGTTCACCATTCCACAAAAAGGGCTTATCGGCGAGAGTGTCGTCTTTGACCCAAAGACGCGGAGCTTTTACGTCGCCAGTGTGCGCCAACGCAAAATAATCAAAGTCGGCGCAACGGGCCGCGCGGAGGATTTCGCCACGGAAAAGGATGGTCTGTGGAGCGTTTTCGGCTTGAAAATTGACGCCCGCCGCCGCTTGCTCTGGGCCTGTACAACGGCCACGCCGCAGATGTGGCATCAGAACGCCGCCGACAAAGGCTTGTCCGGTTTGCTCAAATTTGACCTCAGGACGGGCCGTTTGTTACAAAAATATGTCATCGCTGACCGCGCTAACGAACACTGGCTGGGCGATTTAACGCTAACGCGCAACGGCGATGTGTATGCCACCGACAGCGTAAAGCCGGCGATATATCTGCTCCGCGCCGGCGGCGGGCAAATTGAGAAATTCTACACGCATGATTCTTTCGTTAATCTGCAAGGTCTCGCTTTTTCGCCCGACGAACGCCGTCTGTTTGTCGCTGATTACGCGCAAGGCGTTTGGGCGATTGATATGCAAACCAAGCAAACAGAGCTTTTAGCCGCGCCGCCGGACACGACGATGCTTGGTCTGGACGGAATATATTTTTACCGGAACCGTCTGCTTGCCGTGCAAAACGGCGTCAACCCACAGCGCGTAGTTGAGTTTGAGTTGAGCAAAGATTGGCGGCTCGTTGAACGCCTCAACGTCCTCGAAGCCAACCATCCGGCCCATGACGAACTCACGCTGGGCGCGCTCAACGGCAACGATTTCTACTACATTGCCAACGCCCAATGGTGGAGCGTCAACGACGACGGCCAGGAAATAACGCCGGAAAAACTGCAAAACCTGAAAATCCTACGCTTGCGTTTGCCTTGAAACCGTCGCGTTATTTTTCCAACACGGCTTCGGTCAATAATTGCCATTCCAGGGCCGCCGTCGGGCGGGCGCGGAAGAATTCGTTGACATCGGTGGGCACGGGTAAGACCGCCAAGTCCAGGCCACGCGCGGCGAACATGGCGCGATAACGAGCGGCGGCCCGCGTGCCGGCTTCGTCGCCGTCGAGGGCCGCCACGACGCGGAAACGCCCCAATTGCGGCAGCCATTCCTCGCGCAAACCGCCCGCGCCGACCAATCCTACCGCCGTAAAACCGTGCGCCCGCAAGGTCAGCGTATCCGTAAAGCCTTCAACCAGATAGACGATTTCATCGGTCAGCGCGTCGCCCAGCGCGTCCACATTGTAGAGCGCGGGCACGCGGCCCCGCAGGTTGAGCCAGCGCGGTACGACGCCCGCCGCCGTCGCGCGGCCTTGCAGGTAAAGCGCCTGGCCCTCCAGGTAAAAGGGAAACAATAGACGATGGCTGTAAAAGGTGAGCCGCGCGTGCTCGTTGAAAAGGCCGCTCTGTTGCAGTTCGTCTAACGGGAAAGCCGCGCGCAAGCAACGCATCACGCGGGCGTAAGCCTTGCGCGGAAAATAGGTTACGCCGGCCTGACGCATCGTCGCGGCGTCAATCCCGCGCCGCGCCAGATAATTTTGTCCCTCGCTTTGGTTTTCCGCGCGACAGGTTTCCAGCAGATATTCGCAGATTTCGCTGAGACGTGGCGGCGGCAGGGCTTCGGGCGTTTCCCAGGCGGGCGCGTGGGGCGCGGCGGCGGTGTCGGGCGTTTGGTTGAGGCCCAATTCGTGGGCCATCTCGCGCACGGCCCGCGTAAACGAAACGCCGTGCATCAGTTCGTAAAAACGTATCGCGTCGCCGCCTTCATCGCGCGAAAAACAGTGAAACAATCCGCGCCGCAAATCCACTGACAAACTCTGTTGACCCAGCCCGCTATGTTCATGCGCGGGAATCGGGCAGAGCGATTTCAGCTTCCCGCCACTGCTCCGCGCCCGCCGGCAATAGCGTAAGAAAAAGGCGCGATTGTCGAGTTGCGCCTTGACCGTTTCACTCAATTCGCGGAATTCTTGGCGTTCCATCTAATCGAAAGCGTTATGAGTCCCGCCTTCAGGCGGCTTTTGTGTCTTTGGCATGAATAAAGCCGCCTGAAGGCG
>JAYVJN010000042.1:0-5120 GCA_043769325.1 Acidobacteriota bacterium | reverse complement strand
CTAGTGTTCAGTCAAGATTGTGTTGACGGATAAAGTCAGTACCCAGAGCGGTAGCGACGGGGTTTGTGCGATTATTCCGCTTGCTGCCGCAAGCGAGTTGTCCCCGTCAATAGAATCTTGACTAAACACTAGGCACAATGTTTTATAAATTGCCACTAGCTTCAGCTAGTGGGCAAGATTAGCAGCCACAAACGGCTTTAGCCAAATTTCAAACAAATGATTGCCTTTTGGCTTTAGCCTAACTTTCCCCATTCTTAAACCTTTGAAAGCCGGCCCTTTTCATAAACCCTTCAAACTCATCATCAAAACTGTTTGTGCGATGATGTTCTTCCTGCTTGGCGATATATCTTCTCACGCTTGGCACATTCGACTCGCTCACAGAAACGGCAAAATACTCATCCTGCCAACCAAATTTCGTCGGGCAGAGGCGGTTTTGGTTTATCCAGAATGAGGATTCGCCTTTTATCAACTGCATTATCTTTTCCATTGTCTGGTCTGTGCCAAGTGAAATCAAGCAATGCAGATGGTCAATATAGCCGTTAATGAAATCAAGATAGATGCCTTTCTGTTTGGCATTCTCCCGAATATGTTGGAAGACTTTCAGCCGGATTTCGTCGCTGAGATAAGGTTCGCGGTTCTTCGTTGACCAAACAAAGTGTATCCAAACTTTTACCCAAGGCATAATTGTTATTTGGGCTAAAGCCAAAAGACAAAGTTTTCTTAAATTCGGCTAAAGCCTTATGTGTGCTATGTTTCTCTGTCCACTAGCTGAAGCTAGTGGCAATTTATTGGGCAATAACCTTAACACTTTAGATTCTCTTTCTGCCAAATAATCAACGCGCAAAAAGCCGCAGCCGGCGCAAAACTCGTAGTTTACGCCGGCTGTGGTTCTTTGCGGTTTAACTGCTTACTGCGCCAATTCGACGGTCAGCGTGGCCCCGCCCATGGAGGCGAGAACCGAACTGAGTTTGACGTAGCGGCGCGTGGCGGGGTCAATCCAGACGGTGGTGGAAGTCCCATCGTCGCCGGTGATTTCCACTTTGTAGGCGTCAAACGCGCCGGCGGGGACGGTCACTTTTTCGCGGCCCGTGACTTTGAGTTGTTTCATGTCAACCTTCTGCTTTTGCAGGTCAAAGTTGCGGAAAGTTGCGGTGTAGCCTTCGGTGAGCGGGAGTTGCGCGATAACCGCGTAAGTTCCCGCGCCGTCGGCGAAGAGCGGGCCGCCCAAATCGGCGTCGAAAGGCTTACCAGGGCCGGCCATCGCCGCCGTGCCAGAGGCGTGGTTGTTGGCGACCATGAAATTGATGTTCACCGGGCCTTGGCGCACGGCGCGTTGTTTGAGCAAGAGCGTGCCTTTTTCCAAAGTCACTTGGTCAAAAATCTCGCCTTGCGGGGTGGTGGCGATTTCCGTAACCACCCACGCGCCGTTTTCCTCCTTGATTTCCTGCGTGATGGGCAGGGGGATGGATTGGCCGCCGAAAGCGATGTTGCCCTTATATTTGGTCGTGCCGGGCGTCAAATCGCCGGCGGGTTTGGGCGCGGTGACATTTGCCGTATCAGCTTTTTTTGCCAGCGTGACGGTTTTCGGGTCAACCGTGATTTCGGTCAGGCGTTTGGCGACTTCGGGTGTCGCGCTTTCCTGATAGCGTCCGCCGAGGTATTGCGCGATGAATTTTTCTGCCGCCGCCATCATCGCCATATTATTGACGGGACGCGCAAAGCCGTGTCCTTCATCCGGGGCCACAATGTACTGCACGGGAAAGCCTCTATCTCTTAGCGCGACAACGATTTGGTCAGCCTCGCGCTTGTTCACGCGGGGGTCGTTCGCGCCTTGCACGACCATTAACGGCGTCTTGATTTTCTCAACATGACTCAAAGGCGATTGGCGCATCATTTGCGCTTTGCCTTCGGGCGTGTTGGGGTTGCCCATGCGTTCGTAAAAGGTAATGCGTCCGGCTTCCCAATACGCGGGAATCGTTTCCAGCAGCGACACCAGATTGGAGGGCGCGACGATGGCGACGGCAGCCGCGTAAACATCGGGCGTAAAGGTCACGCCGGCCAGCGTCGCGTAACCGCCGTAAGAGCCGCCCATGATGCCGACGCGCTTGGCGTCAGCCGTGCCGTTCGCCACTAAATGCTTGACGCCCCAAGTGATGTCGTCTTGCATCAAATCGCCCCACTGTTTGTTGCCGGCGTTCAGGAACTTTTTGCCGTAGCCCGTTGAGGCGCGGAAATTGGGTTGCAGCACGGCGTAACCGCGATTGGCGAGAAACTGCGCGTAAGAGTCATAGCCCCACGAATCGCGCCCCCAAGGGCCGCCGTGCGGATTGACGATAAGCGGCAGATTCTTCGCCGGAACGCCTTTTGGCAGGGTCAGAAAAGCCGGTATCTCAAGGCCGTCCGACGATTTATAGCTAATTGCCTGCATCGGGGCCAACGCTTCGCGGGGCAATTTCTCGCGCACGCGATATTGTAGCGTCAACTGTTTGGTTTTGCGGTCAAACAGATAGGTTTCGCCGGGTTCGACATCGCTGCTCGCGGAAACCAGCCAGAGCGTTTCGTCTTTCGTGCCGGAACCAAGATTGATGTCGCGGTTGGGCAATCTCTTTTGCAGCAACTTATAGTCGGCCTCGTAACCTTTGTCGCGCCAATAGACGCGGACGCGCTCATCTTCGTAAGTCGTGGCAATCAATTCTTCGGTCACATCCGAGAAAATCGGGTTGCCGAAGTCCACCCGTTTGAGCGGGTCGGTTTCCACCAATTCCTCTTTGCCGGTGGCCGGGTCAAAAAGCGTAAGGCTCATTAAATCAGCCTTTGCGCCTTTGTTAGTCACCATATAAACGTGCTTGTTGTCTTTGTGGAAAGCGACGGGGCCGCACGATTCAAAGACGCTGCAAGAATAGACTTTGGTGAAAGCGTTGTCGTCAATGCGTAAAATTTCGGTGTCGCCGTTGTCGGTAACTCGCAAGGCCAGGCGCGGGTTTCCGGCGCGGTCAAAGGTGAGGCCGGATAGTTTGTCGGTATTTTTTCTTAACAACGCGCGTTCGCCGGTGGAGATTTTGACTTTGTACAAATCGTGCCAAGCCGGATCGCGGTCATTTAGTCCGACGAAAATCGTGTCGGGGTCGTTCTTCGGTAAGTCGAAAATCTGCGCTTGTATGTTTTTGGCGGCGGTCAGGTTACGGGCCTCAGGGGATTCTTTACCCGTCGCCGGAGTTTCTGCCGGATTGACGGCATAGACGTTGAAATTCTCGTCGCCGCCTTCGTCTTTGGTAAACAGAATGTATTTACCGTCACGGCTCCAGAAATAACCGCCAATGGGCCGTTTGGTTTCGGCGGTGAGCAAGCGGGCTTTGTCGAAAGGGTCGCCGACGCCTTTAACCCAGATGTTGCGCGTGTCTTTGTAGGGCTTGAGAAACGCGATGTATTTGCCGTCGGGAGAAATCTGCGCGCCCGCGATTTCGGGGTTGCCGAAAAAGGCTTCACGGTCAATCAACGGTGGACGCGACGACGGCGCAACCGCTAATTTGGCTTTCAACTGCGCCCACGCCGGAGCGCAAAAAACTAAAAGCGCGAGTGCCAGAAACGCCCCGCGCCGCATAAGTATATTTAATTGTTGTGTTTGCATATTCGTCAGACCTCATGCCAAAAGACTTAAAGATTGCCTAAGCGTGAAATCTTACGAAAAAGCGGCTTCCTGAGTTTCAACTTTGCCGCCTAAAGCATCGCCCGGAGTTTGGCTCAACCGTCCTGGCGCGTAAACCAGGCGAACAGCCTCTGCCGTCAGCCAAACCCACAAAACAGCGTAGGCCCAAGTGGAAAAACGCCCGTAGTTCAAACCCAAAATGGCGTAGCTAATCGCCAGGGCCAAAGCCGTCGGATAAACCTTTGCGCCGGACTCCCGGCGTTCGCGCCACAAATGCAAAACCGCCGGAGCTAAAAGAACGCTGTAAGAAGTCAATGAACCAGGGTAAACCACTAAGGCTAAAGTAATTGTCAACACTGCCGCTAACTTCCAACGCTGTGCGCCAAGACGAATAATGGCCCAGCAAGTGATGGCGATTAAGGCCAAAGCAAAGGCGAGATAGGCGTTTTCCGGTGTCATTAGTGAACTGGATTCCGCGTCCGCTTGCCAGCGCAACGATACCGCCAATAAAGATTGGTTTTCCGCTTCGGCAAAAAGCGTGAGCGGTATGCGGCGGGCGACGCCGGACGTGAAATAGCTGAAAAACGTGGCTTTACCGAACATCGCCAACGCCGCCAGAGAAGCGACGGTGAGCGTAGCCGCGCCAGCCGCCAACACCCGCCCTTGCCGGTATAACAAAACCGGCAAGAACAACGCCGCGCCAATGGGTTTGACAACAACCGCCAACGCCAGCCAGACGCCGGCGGGCCAACGGCCCCACGAACGCCAAGCCAGAAGCCAGAAAAAGAGCAGTAAAAAAAGTGTTTGCGTAAATCCGACGGTGGAGTAAGAACCAAAAAGCAGCAGCAATAACGCGCCGGCCAGACCTAAACCGGTATAACCATCCGCGCAGGTAAATAATCGCCAGAGCAAAAAAATGTTGCCCAACAACGCGGCCAGATGCAGCGCGTACCACAAAACAATGCCCGTGCGCGGCGTGAGACTGGCCCAGGGACGGAAAAAGAGCATGGTAAACGGCGGGTAAGGAAACCCGACTTCAACCACTTGTTCGCGCAAATCCTGTGGCACGCGCCGTCCGTTGGTGACTTGGCGGTAAGATTCGGGTTCGTAAAAGTTTAACCCTTGCGCGGCAACCTCGGCGGATAAGCGTAGCGCGCCGAAATCCCACTGCGGCGGTTCTTGCAAATTACGCGCCGCCCGCCCGCCCAACGCCCCGCCCAACGCCACCAACAGCAACGCCAACGCGCCCGCATAGACGCGCGGCGCAACGCTGCGACGAGCAAAGCCCCAGAGCAACAAAAACACCAGTGGCAACAACAAAAGTCCGGCAAAAATCTTCATGCAAAACGAAAACGGCGCAGAATACGCCCACCATATATAGACTTCAAGAAAAAGAATTATCTGCGGAACACGCGAAACACACGGAAAAAAGCAGCCAAGTTCTGTGTTTGCTTATTTCCGCGTTTTCTGCGCC
>JAYVJN010000041.1:0-3517 GCA_043769325.1 Acidobacteriota bacterium | reverse complement strand
GTCTGAATAATGTGCCAAAACACGCTTTTAAGTCACTTTGATTGTAGCCGTTACCCGTCCGGCAAGCAAGTCCTAGCCTTCTTTGCGCGGCAAGAGCAGCGTCCGGCCTTTATTCCGACAACAAAATAAGACGCATAAAGCCCCGCGCTTTGCAGAATTTGTCAGCCAGCCGATTAACGCGCGGCTAATTTTTTATCCTTGCTTCACGTTTCATGCTTCTGTTATGCTAAAAATCGCCTCGTCGCCTTAGCCCGACTTTAACTTTTCTCACAAGAGGTCTATGAATAACCTAAAAATTACGCCTTGGCACAACGAAATAGCCATGCGTCTGCAAGAATTTCGCATGGAATTCGGTGCGGAAATGGTCACGCGCCTGACCGAAGTGTTCATTTCCGACGCGCGTTTGCGTTTAGAACGTCTGACCGCGAAACTGTTAGCCGGCGACGCCGTTGGCCTGGTGTATGAAGCGCATGGGTTGAAAGGGAGTTGCCACAACATGGGGGCGCGGCACTTAGGCGAGTTGTGCGGCTTGTTGGAAGATTACGGACGGGCCGGCACGCTGGAATCTGCGCGACCCTCCGCCAGCGAATTGGTGCAAGGCTTGATGCAGGTTATCCGTTATCTGGAAAATGAGTTAGCGTCCGAACTACAAACCGTATGATACACACGCCCGGCTTTTTAGCTTTAGTGGAAGATGCCGCTTCGCGCATCCGCGAGGTGAACGTTGAGGTGACGCAAAAACGCCTGGCGGCCAACCCTTCTGCGCTGCTGGTTGACGTGCGCGAAGACCACGAGTGGGCCGCCGGTCACGCCGCCGGCGCAGTACATCTGGGCAAGGGCATTATCGAACGCGACATCGAGGAGCGCGTCCCTGACCATAACACAGAGCTAATTCTTTATTGCGGTGGCGGTTATCGCTCGGCGTTGGCGGCAGACGCGCTGCAAAAAATGGGTTACACCAATGTCTTTTCCCTGGCTGGCGGCTGGAAAGCCTGGCGCGCCGCTAATGCGAGTGTGGCGTAAGCGTCGGGTCAAGCGGCGCGATAATGTCGTTGCCGGCGTCGTTGAATTCGCCCTCCCAACGGGCGACGACGGCGGTTGCCAAACAGTTACCGATGACGTTGGTGGCGGTGCGCGCCATGTCCATGAGTTCGTCCACGCCGAGGATGAGCGCGATGCCTTCAATGGGCAGATTGAACTGCGCCAACGTGCCGGCCAAGACCACCAACGAGGCGCGCGGGACGGCGGCAATGCCTTTCGTCGAAAGCATTAAAGTCAACACAATCAATAATTGCTGGCTGAGAGGGAGTTGGATATTAGAGGCTTGCGCGACAAAGACCGCCGCCAGCGATAAGTAAAGCGTAGAGCCATCAAGGTTAAAGCTATAACCCATCGGCAGAATGAAACTGACGATGCGGCGCGGCACGCCGAGTCGTTCCATGTTTTCCAAGGCTTTGGGAAAAGCCGATTCGCTGGAAGTGGTGGTGAAGGCCAGCAACGCGGGTTCTCTGACCAATTGGATAAAACGCTTAATCGGAACTCGCGCTAAAAGCATCACCGGCAACAATACCAACAAGATAAAGACCGCTAACGCGCCGTAGAGCGTGAGAATCAGCAGGGCCAGATTTTTCAGCACCACCAGCCCTTTGCTGCCCACCGTATAAGCCATCGCCGCGCCCACACCATAGGGCGCAAACTGCATGACATAGTTCGTAAACTTGAACATTATCTCCGATAAAGACTCGCAAAAAGCCAGCATCGGCTTGCCCTTTTCGCCGACGGCAGAAAGCGCGACGGCAAATATCAGGCTGAAAACAACCAATTGCAGCACATCGTTTTCCGCCATTGATTTGATAAGACTGGTTGGAAAGATGTTGACGATGTGGTCTTGCGGCGACATATTGGCGGCGCGTCCGGCGATTTCCTGCGCCTCTTTGCTCTGTCCTGATGGCAAGTTGACGCCAACGCCCGGTTTGGTCAGGTTGACTGCGCCGAGTCCGATGAAGAGAGCCAAAGTTGTCACTATCTCAAAGTAAATAATGGCTTTGAGGCCGATGCGCCCAACCTCTTTGAGACTCCCCGCGCCAGCGATGCCGACGACTAGCGTGGAGAAAATCAAGGGCGCAATGATGACTTTGATAAGGCTCAGAAAGACGCGGCTCAGAACGCGAATCCATTGCAAGACCTGGGTTTTCAATTCGGGGCTGGCGTCAAAAAAACGATGGACGACAAAGCCGACCAAAACGCCCAAAGCGAGGCCGATAAAGATTTGTGTGGTTAAAGTAATACGCGGTTGGCGCGGTTGTTCAAGCGTAGCTTCCATGAGCGATGCGATTCCTTATATTTGGATAAGTAGCTGAGTGTACAGGCTGTTACCTTGACGCCAGCCGGCGCGCCCATTGTGCCTTGAACACTGAATCTTGGGCATTATTTGGTAATTATTTTTACCAATAACGCTCCAGGTTCAAGGGCAAATGGGCAATGCTGGCAGCGTAACGCCAATGCTGTTAAGTTCCGTTAAAGCCGGTGCGGGTGCGGCGCAGATATGCTTTCGGGTATTGCTCTTTGACCTGCGCCAGAAACTTGTCGGCTTCGGTTTTCGCGCGTCCGGCGAAAACCGCCATAAAGCGCGTTTCCGGGTTGATGTTTTCGTAAAACGATTCGCCTGGTTCAAAACAGCGATCGGTGAACACTTTGTTGTGTGGGAACAACTTTTGCGTGGTCAGCCGTTCGTCTTCCCGCACGAAAACGTCGCAATTGTCATCCGTGACGCGGTTGCTTTTCAGAATGATGGCGTAAAACCATTCACCTTCTTGGATGACGCCATTTTTGAAACTTATGGCAAACGGCAGTTGGTGTGGCGCAAAAGTGGCCTCTGTTTTACAGCGCACCGTCGGGTCGCCGCAAACGCGCAGAATTTGCGGCTTGCGGGTTTTGCTGCGTTGCCCTGGCACAGTGGCAGAAAGCAATAACCCCAATCCGAACAATACAAAAAGCAAGTGGAGTTTTATCTTCATAAATTGGTAATTAAGGCGTACTGTCATCGGCAACTTCATCCGGTTCATCTGGCTCATCCGGGTAAGCAAAATTGAGCAGCAGCGGCGCGCCACGCACCAGGTAAGCACCCACGGCAATATAAATCAATCCCGATATTTCGTAGTATTTGGAACTGGTTTCAGGCACACCGAAGTACCCTAATGACAAAAAGAGCGCATCAAGCAACTCACGGCAGCCGTAAGATAAACTCACGACTCCAAATATTCGGAGAGCTAAGGCAAACCAATCTTTCATTGAAGCTCTGAAAGTGCGACCCCGCCGGTAAGCCATTGGCGTCAGACTTCGGTGACGGCGGCTTCCGGCACTCTAACGGTTAAGCGCGTGCCTTACGGCGCGGCTTTTAACGTGCCGTTGCTTTACTTATACTCAACACGGGCACAATCGGAGAAACAGGTCAGTACCCGAAGCGGTAGCGATGGGGTTGTCTTAACGCCACCATTCACCTCAGTTGCGACCCGGG
>JAYVJN010000040.1:0-3585 GCA_043769325.1 Acidobacteriota bacterium | reverse complement strand
GCAGGTAAGAGAAAGTATTCCGGCGTTTAGAGTTACGCCTTGAGGCGTGTTTGGTGGAGTAAAACTCACGCTTAAAAGCGTAACTCTAACTTTTATTATTCGGCGCGAGTGTTGGGCGCGGTGTGCCAGCGGGCGCGTTTTGCGGTAATTTAGTAAAGTGCGTTTGAGCAAATTTGCCATTGGTGTGCGGAATGAGTGGCGGCGGTTGGCGTTGCCGGAGACGAGCGGGCGTGTTGTGGTCGCGGTTTCGGGCGGGGCCGATTCGTTGGCCTTGTGGCTGGCGTTGGACGAACTGCGCGGGGCGGGGCGGTTGGATTGTGCGTTGACAGTGGCGCATTTCAATCACGGTTTGCGTGCGGAAAGCGCGGATGACGCGCTGTGGGTAGAGGCTATGGCGGCGCGTTTGAGTTATGCGTGCGTGACGGGCGCGGGCAATGTGCGCTCACGCGGCGGCAATCTGGAACAGGCGGCGCGGCGGGCGCGTTACGCTTTTTTGCAGGGCGCGGCGGAAAGCGTCAACGCGGATTATCTCTTGACCGCGCACACTTTGGACGACCAGGCCGAGACCGTTTTGTTGAATCTCATGCGCGGCGCGGGGCCGGATGGTTTGTCAGGCATGAAACCATTGCGCCCGATTGCGACGAATAGTGACATTGTGTTGGCGCGGCCACTTTTGCGTTGGGCGCGGCGGGCCGACACATCGGCTTTTTGCCAGACGCGGGGCGTGACGCCTTTGGCCGACGCCATGAACGAAGACGAGAGATTTTCTCGTGTGCGAGTGCGGCAGCAGGTTTTGCCTTTGCTGGAATCTTTCAACGGGCGCATAGTTGCAGCTTTGGGGCGGACGGCAGAACTTTCGCAAGCAGACGCCATAGTTTTACAAGCGGCGGCGGTGGAATTGTTGCAAAAAGCGCAGACGGAAACGTCACACGGCACGGGGCCGGTGCGCGTGGATATTTTACGCGCCGCGCCGGAAGCCTTGCGTTTGCGTGTCTTTAGGCTGTGGTTAGAACGCGGGCGCGGCGATTTGCGACGGCTTGAATTAACGCATTTGCGTTCTATTGAGCATTTACTAGAAGGGCAACGCGGTGGACGCATCGCGCAATTGCCCGGTGGCGCATGGGTAGAAAGAAAGCGCGGTTGGCTGTTATTTCACGCCTCTGAGCAAGCTGAGGTTGAAAAAGCACGCGCAGAGGTCTAAAATCAAAAGCCGCGAGTGTTTCGCGCTTACCCGGCAGCACACAACGCGGGTGAATCGTGACGCATCCAACGCAACACGGCGGCAAAGGCACCAAGCCAGACTCTGACGCGCTGCTGTTGTTATATTATTAAAAGTCAGAGAGTTGATAGATGCTGCTATTAGCGGCGTCTAGGAGGCAAAGAATTTTGAGTTCTACGGCTAGACAAATACTTTTTTGGGTTCTTATCGTGGTGGGCGCAGTCGCGCTTTACCAGGTTTTCCGGAGCAACAACGGCAAAGGGCCGACGGCGATTGATTACGGCACACTCGTGCAAAAAGTCCGCAATAACGACGTTTCCGAACTGAAGTTTCAGGATACGGAAGTCGTCGCCACCGCCAGGGACGGGCAGTATAAAGCCGCCCTAAAAAACGAAAAGGCAAAAAGCGACTTGATGCAATTTGCGACGGATATTAAAGAAGATAAATCCGGCCCGCGCGTGGCGAAAGTCGAAGAAGAAACCAGCAGCGGCGCGGCGGCCATCGGAACTTTCTTGCTCTGGTATGCGCCGCTTTTGTTGATTCTGGGCGTGTGGATTTTCATGTTGCGCCAGGTGCAATCCGGCGGCAACAAAGCCCTCAGCTTCGGTAAGTCACGCGCTAAATTGTTGAATAACCAGCAAAAGCGCGTCACTTTCAAAGACGTGGCGGGCGTTGATGAAGCCAAAGAGGAATTACAGGAAATTATCGAATTCCTCAAAGAACCGCAAAAATTCCAGAAACTCGGCGGCAAAATCCCCAAAGGCGTCCTCATGGTGGGGCCTCCGGGAACCGGAAAAACTTTACTGGCAAGAGCTGTTGCAGGCGAGGCCAACGTCCCGTTCTTCTCAATTTCCGGTTCGGATTTTGTGGAAATGTTTGTCGGGGTGGGCGCCAGCCGGGTGCGTGATTTATTCGAGCAGGGCAAGAAGAACGCGCCTTGCATCGTTTTTATCGACGAAATTGACGCGGTGGGCCGCCATCGCGGGGCCGGCTTAGGCGGCGGTCACGATGAACGCGAACAGACCTTGAACCAACTGCTGGTGGAAATGGACGGCTTTGAATCTAACGACGGCGTTATCATCATGGCCTCCACCAACCGCCCTGACGTGCTTGACCCCGCGCTTTTGCGGCCAGGCCGTTTTGACCGTCGTATCGTTGTTTCGCGGCCCGATGTGCGCGGGCGCGAAGGCATTTTGAAGGTTCACACGCGCAAGATTCCGCTCGGTGAAGACGTGGAAATCGGCGTTGTGGCGCGTGGCACGCCGGGCTTTACCGGCGCGGATTTGGCGAACCTGGTCAACGAAGCCGCTCTCAATGCCGCGCGTTACAACAAAAAAGTCGTTTCCATGAACGATTTCGAGTTGGCGAAAGACAAGGTGCTGATGGGCGCGGAACGCCGCAGCATGGTCATTTCCGAAGAGGAGAAGAAAATCACCGCCTATCACGAAGCGGGCCACACGATGGTCGGTTTGAAAACGCCGACGGCTGACCCGGTTCATAAAGTGACCATCATCCCGCGCGGCATGGCTTTGGGCGTGACCCAATCGCTGCCCGAAGCAGACCGCCACAGTTACAGCAAAGAATACTTGCTCGGCCAAATCGCTTTGTTAATGGGCGGGCGCATCGCTGAGGATGTGTTTATCGGCAGCATCACGACGGGGGCTTCCAACGACATTGAACGCGCCACCGAATTGGCCCGCTCAATGGTCTGCGAATACGGTATGTCGGATTTAGGGCCGCTGACTTTCGGCAAAAAGGAAGAGCAAATCTTTTTGGGCCGGGAAATTTCGCAGCATCGTGATTATTCGGAAGATACCGCGATTCGTATTGACCATGAAGTAAAAAAACTCATTGATGAGCAATACCAGGCGGCCTACAAAATCATTACCGACAACCGCGACGCGATGGAGCGTCTGGCGCAAGCCTTGTTGGAATATGAAACCTTAAACGCCGTGCAGATTCGCCGCGTTGTGGCGGGTATCTCGCTCGACGACGACGGGGATGAGCCCTCGGCCCCAGCTTCGGGCAACCGCCAATTGCCCGAAGCCAAAGAGCCGACGGCCAGTGCGCTCAAGCCCATACTGCCGCCCATCACCGGCCCCGTAACGGCCTAAAAGCGGTTAATGGCAACTAGCCAAAAGCGCAAGCGGCATCACGTCGTTTGCGCTTTTTTTCTGGGTACGCAGGCGTCCTCACCTGGGTGAGCGCGAAAATTGCGGCGGCAAAAGCTATTGCCAACGTCATAACATCTTCTAATCGGCAGTAACTATACTCAACACGGGCACAATCGGAGAAACAGGTCAGTACCCGAAGCGGTAGCGATGGGGTTGTCTTAACGCCACCATTCACCTCAGTTGCGACCCGGG
>JAYVJN010000039.1:0-5444 GCA_043769325.1 Acidobacteriota bacterium | reverse complement strand
GCCAATGATAAAGACGCTCTCATCGCGCTCCATCTCTTCCCAAATCCCCTGCCGGATGGCCTCGACCAACGTGCAGACGCCCCCGCGTGCGGGACGGTTAAGTTTGTGTTCTTTAGTTGCTGTTGACATGAAATTATCAAATTATTCGCCAGCTTGAGCTTGTAGCAAAGCGACTACTTTATCTGAGAGCCATAATCCGGCATCCTGTACTTTTATCAATTCATTAGTAACTGACGCAATCAGGCCGCGCCGCTTTGCCAGAACTAATAAGCCACCCGTGCCAAGCGTGTGAATCCCCAAAGTTCGAGCGCAATTACGCGCGGCGCGGTCATCAATCACAGCCGGATATTCAGGCCGTGTTAGAGCAAAATTCAAAACTTCCGATTCGCCGTCACCAAGATTCCAAAGCATGACTTCCGGCGCAACAGAAGCCACGCTTTCGCGCCGTAGCCATAACGATAACGGCACTTGAGCCGCTGCCGCGTCCGTCGCGCCGCCGGCTATGACTTCAGACCAAACGGCTTCTGGCACAATGATTTCCGTAAATAGTCGCGGCAACAAACCTGCCAGCCCGCTCTTAAACAAAATGATTAGCGGTGAGGCATTGATAACCACCTGGTCAACTGACATGGGCCAATTCTTCCGCTAATTCTTCTGCCGTGTATTGGATTGGCGAGACTTTGAACCGCGCCAAAGCCTCAATAAATCCGGCGCGTGTCAAACCCGCGATTTCCGCCGCCTTGCCTTGTGACAGTTCGCCCAATTCGTACCACTTCACCGCCGCCGCTACCCGCATTTCTGAGGCAAAATCATCCGGTGCTTTGCGTAACGCTGCAAAAGCAGTGTCTGGTAGATTGATAGAAACTGTTTGCATATTCTTTAACCTGTTAAACCTCACGCCCCCGCCGTGCGGGACGGTTAAGTTTGTGTTCTTTAGTTGCTGTTGACATGATTTAAGCAATTCGTATTAAAACCCTAAAGCAAATTCCAATTGTGGCGATTGCTTACCGTTTCGACCAATCGTGAGACCCTTTAAGTTCTCAATGTTGATGACCGCGCCAAAGTGTATGAAAATTTGAAAGAACTCAACAAAACGCGGCCCCCAATAAACCATCGCGCAAGACATCGGCGCGCCTTTCCCGCCGTCTTCCCCGTTCACGAGAAAGCGTAACCGCGTATCGTAAAGAAAACAGACGGCGGCGGCTTTCCCGTAAACATATTTTTTCCAGTGGCCCGTATTAGTAGCAACTGGAACCAACGCAACAACTTCCGCTTGATACAGACGGTGCGCTTCTTCACAACGCCGCAGCCAGTCTTTGATAGAAGTACCACGCTCACGGTCAAGGCCGTAGGGCGGATTGACGTAAATCGTCGGGAAGTCCCAAGATTTTCTCAGTCCGTCATTATCTGGCAAGGCGTATTCAACCCGTGCATTCACAATCGAATAACGATTTGAGCAAGGGTCAAGCTGAATCACCCCGCCAAAAAACTCTTTAATGGCGGCAACATACTTGGGCGGCGTCCCCCATTCTTGGCTTTGCCCGATGATTTTGCGTCCAGCCGTCATAATCCATGTATCGTGCGCCAGTCTTTGGCGCGTAGTTGCGTAAGCTGTGCTTTTAGGTTATCCAGAGAGCGGTTTTCTGGTGTGATAACATTGAACCATTTTTCAATACGCGCCAAGTTGTCGGTGAAATAGGCTTGCAGGGCTTGGTCGGCCTCGTAGTCCATTTGCACTTTGGTAAAACGGTTGCTTTTCTTCTCTGCGGCGTAGCTTGCCAAGAAAGCATTACGGGCAACTTGCAAAAGCGGTTGTGGCGCAAGCAAAAGTTCCGTGATAAATTCCGCCAGCCCCTCATCCGTGAGAAAGATAAGCCAATCATATGCTTGCGCCAAAACCTTCATCTCTTTATTCTGCTGGCCGGCAGAGAACCAGTTCCCGTGATTACTGACCACGCCAACGGTAAGAATAAAATCGCGCAGCAATTCAGGGTTATCTGAGGCCAGAATTTCCGCTAATAGTTCGTCGTAAGGTTTGGCATAAATAGTTTGGTCTGATTGATAAACCAGCCCCTGCAACTCGCCCGACGCCCGACGAACTTTTTGCAAAGATGAAACCGCTTTCGCCACATATGCGCCTTGCTTGGCTTTTTCGATGGTTTGCGGCCCTTTTTTCATCCCTTCTTCAACGCCAACACGCTTGCATTCAAACATCGCATATGGCTTGGCGTATTGTTCCACGAGCGTAAGCCTAACTTCATCATCGGTTTTGGCAATTAGGTACGCCGTCAAGTGAGACGACAAACCTTTGGCTATCACGCAAGCGTTACGCAAAATGCCATCCGTCGTTAAGAGCGTCCGGTTGGTCTTTTGACAACCCGCCAATGGGAAAATACCTTCGTCCAAGCTGGAAAGTATGCGTGAACTTGTAAGCGGTAATTTCGGCCCGCGCATGACAAACTCACGCTCGCGCAATGTCGGGTGTAACGAGTATTCGACATTGTGCGTTATTTCAGGGTTGCCGTATTCAACCAAAGACCTTTCAATCGCTGTTGAACTCTCAAATTGCCATGCTTTCAACAAATAGAAAGTGACGATTTCAATCAAGGTTCCCAACGCCCGGCCTGACGCCTTCTTAACATCTTTAGCGTAATGAAAAACATCCTGCGCCAAAACTTTCTGTAATTGGTCAACTGATTCGTAAGGCATTGTCGTTTACTTCAAATGCTTCTGCGCCATATCCGGGTGCGCGGGGTTGACGATGAGTTTTTGCTGTTCGGCGTCAATCACTACGTCCAAATCCGACAGCGGAATCGAACCCAACCAGATTTCTTCGATGTCCGGCAATATCATGGTGTTCATGGTGGTTGAGCGGTTCTCAAAGCGGATTTCCACGGGGCCGACGATTTCTACCGTGATTTCGCTTTCATCGGCCCGTTTTACGATGCGTTCATGTACGACAAGCAAATCCAACTTGGCCTTGACAGTTTCGTTAAAGGTCAGCATATACGCGCCGCCGTCCACGCGGGCGTTGACGCGCAAATGCCTGATGCCGGCGGGCAAATTATCGCCATGGCGCAGCAAGGCCAAGTCGCCGCCGTTAATCAGTTCGATTTCGGCGTAGATGCGGCCCGCCGTCTTTTTCCCGTAAGGCGCGGCGGTAAGCGGCGGAAGCGGCGCGCGATTGGATTTTGCCGGTCTAAGCAACTTTTAAGTCTCCGCTAGTCGGCGTTTGATAATCCTCCAACGGTTGGCGTTTGAACGCTGGGGGCATGATGGAGTTGTCATAGACGTTATAGGCCGCCTGTTCGGGTTCGGGCATCGGCGAGGATTCGGCCCAGGCCACGTCTTCGTCAATTTCGCGGTGGACATCGGCGACGATTCCGTCGAGGCGGTCGCGGGTGACGCCGTATTCGGTCAGAAAGTGTTCGTAGCGCGTGACGGGGTCGTTGTGTTCGGCGTACCAGGCGATTTCCTCGGCGGGGACGTAGCGTTGGTCGTCGTGTTCGGCGTGGCCTTTGCGCCGATAAGTTTTGGCTTCGATAAGTACCGCGCCTTCGCCGCGCCGCGCCCAATCCGCCGCTTTTTTCATGGTTTCGTAACAGGCCACGATGTCGTTGCCGTCCACGATGAGGCCGGGGATGCCGTAGCCGGCGGCTTTGTCGGCCAGGTTGACGACGGCGGTTTGCAAACTGGTCGGCGTGGAGTAGGCGTAATGGTTGTATTCGGCCACGACGATAAGCGGTAACTTCTGCACCGCCGCGAAGTTAAGCCCTTCGTGAAACGCGCCGGTGCTCATCCCGCCGTCGCCGATATAGGCCACCGCCACGATGTCCTGTTGCTTCATCCGCGCCCCCAAAGCGATGCCCGTCATCACCGGAATCATATCGCCGAGGTGCGAAATCGGGCCGATGAAGCCGCGTGACATATCGCCAAAGTGGATGTTCAGGTCGCGCCCTTCCGAAGGCCCCCAAGCCTTTGCCATGTATTGCGCGAAGACCTCGCGGGGACGGATTTTCTTGGTCAAAACCGCGCCCAAGTCACGGATTAACGGCGAAATAAAATCATTTGGTTGCAGCGCGTAGCACGTCCCGACGGCGGTGGCCTCTTGCCCCAAACTGCGAAAGACGCCACCGACAACCTTGGTCTGGCGATAAAGATTGACCAGCTTTTCCTCGACCAACCGCGTCAGCATAAGCAAGCGGTAAAGTTCCAGCATTTGCTCCGGTGTGAGCGTGGTTTCGTGGGTGCAGCCAAGCGCGGGCGCAGGCGGCGTGTAAGCGGCGTCGGGCGCGTAGTAAAGAGTTTCGGCAGCGTGCGCCTTGAGTAAAGTGGTTTCCATGCGGTTATAAAAAGGCCAGGCCAACCCGCCGGGCAAGACAGGCTGGCCTTAGTTAAATATAAGAGGAGGAGCCGTTTTTTAAGCGGCGGTGGTGTCTTCGATTTTGGCGTCCGGCGCGTTGGTCGCCACCGATTTGATGCCGTTTTCACAAGCCGCCGCGCCGGAGTAAAACTCGCTGCGCCCGATTTCCTGGCCGTTGCCGGCTTTCAGGATGAAATAAGGCTCGCCGTTTTTGTTCTCGCGGCGTTCAAAACGCGCTTCATCGGCGGCGTTTTTCTGCACCGAAGCGATGCCATTTTCACACGCCGCTTTGGTCGTGTAAAGTTCGCTGGAAAGAATTACCTGGCCGTTGCCCGCTTTCAGATTAAAGTGGTATTGACCATCTTTCGCTTGTTTGATTTCAAATTTTCCTGCCATTTTCCTTCTCCTTCAGATTTAAGTTTGCAAGCGGCTGCCGCACGCGAGACTTCCGTGCGCGTTTCTGCCTTATTACCCACTAGATGTGGATTGTCAAGCCGTGAATGCCTTCGGCGGCTTCCATGATTGCTTCGGAAACCGTCGGGTGGGCGTGCATGGTGCGGCCCAATTCTTCGGCGGTGGATTCGAGTTGCATGGCGACACAGGCTTCGGCCAACAATTCCGTCGCGTGCGGGCCGATGATGTGGACGCCGAGCAATTCATCATATTTGCCTTCGCTGACGATTTTAACGAAGCCTTCTTCCTCGCCCAAGATACGCGCTTTGCCCGATGCACTGAACGGGAATTTCGCGGTTTTCACATCATAGCCCAACTCTTTGGCTTTGGCTGCGGTCAAACCGACGGACGCGACTTCCGGGTCACAATAAGTGCAATTTGGCACGAGTCTGAGGTTTATCGGTTCGGCGTGTTGGCCGGCGATTTGTTCGACAACCAAAATGCCTTCTTTTGAAGCTAGGTGCGCCAGCCAGGGCGTCGGGATTACGTCGCCGATGGCAAAGACGCCCGGCTCACCCGTGCGGCAGTATTCATCAACCTGCACCGCGCCGCGTTCGACTTTAACTTTGGTGTTTTCCAGCCCCAAACCTTCCAGAAAAGGCATCCGCCCAACGGCCACGAGCAGCAT
>JAYVJN010000038.1:0-3514 GCA_043769325.1 Acidobacteriota bacterium | reverse complement strand
GATGCGGCCCAGCGATTTAGTCAGCACAGAAGAAGTCGCCAAACTGTGTGAATTAGCGACGGATTACACGCCCGAAACAGTCGCGGAACGCACCGGCATTGCCGCCGTAGAGCTTCGCCGCCTCGCCCACGAACTGGCAAACGCGCCACGCGCAGTAGTTTACGGACGCATGGGCGTTTCGGTGCAAGCCTTCGGCGGCGCGTGCCAATGGTTGATAAATTGTCTGAATATCGTGACGGGCAATTTTGACCGCGCCGGTGGAGCGATGTTCCCTGTGCCGGCCTTTGATTTACTGGCGCAAGCGCGGCCCGGCAAAGATTATTTCAACCGTTGGCAAAGCGGCGCGCGCGGGCTGCCGGAATTTGACGGCGAATTGCCCGTCGCCACCATGAGCGAAGAAATCGAAGCCGGCAACGTCAAGGCTTTGTTCACCATCTGCGGCAATCCCGCGCTCTCCGCGCCCAACGGCGCGGCATTGGCTAAAGCCTTGACCAAGCTGGACTTCATGGTCTCGCTGGACATCTACATCAACGAGACCACACGCCACGCCGACATCATTCTGCCGCCCACCACCGGACTTGAAACCGCCCATTACGATGTTATTTTTCATCATCTCGCCGTGCGCAATACGGCCCGTTACTCGTCACCGCTTTTCGCCAAAGACGACGACCAACGCCACGATTGGGAGATTCTGGAAGAATTGCGCCGCCGCCTCTCCGATGATGGTTCTGAAACTATGCCGCCCGAAGCCAAACTCGCGCTGGGTTTGCAATACGGGCCGCATAAATTGCGTTTGGACGAACTAAAAGAGAACGCGCACGGCTTGGATTTAGGGCCTTTGCAACCCGTCATGCCGGGCCGTCTGTTGACGACGGACGGGCGCATTCATCTGTTGCCACAGTTGTTGTTAGATGATTTGATGCGGGTTCGTGAGAGTTTTTCGCAACCGTCCGATGAAGGCTTATTATTGATTGGCCGCCGCCATTTACGCAGCAACAATTCATGGTTGCACAACGCGGAACGGCTGATGAAAGGACGCGAACGCTGCACACTGCTCATGCACCCCGCGACGGCGCAAAGCCTGGGCCTGGCCAACGGCGTGACGGTGCGCCTGGAATCCCGCACGGGCGCGGTTGCCGTGCCTTTGGAAATCACGGAAGACATTGCGCCCAATGTAGTTAGCCTGCCACACGGCTTCGGACACAGCAGCGCGGGCGCACGCCTGGACGTAGCCGCCCGTTACGCCGGCGCAAGCCTCAACGACGTAACCGACCATCTGCGCGTGGACGCATTGACCGGCAACGCCGCCTTCTCCGGCGTGCCCGTGCGCGTTTCGTTAGTAGAAAACAGGTAATATCGCCTTGCTTTAATAATGGTTGACACAGGCCAGATTTAGATTTCGATTCCCAACGTGAACAGCACGCAATTTTCGACCTCTTGCAAGGTGGCTGCGCTTACGTCGCCCAATTTTTTGGTGAGTCTGGTTTTATCCAAAACCCGCAGTTGATGGCATAGCGCAACCGATTCGCTCAACAAGCCCCCGTCGCCCGCCGCTACTTGCACGCAAGAAGGCAACGCCGCGCGGCGCAGGTTGGTGGTCATGGGAATCGCTAAAACCGTCGTCGTGAAACGGTTGATGGCATCGGTTTGCAGCAACAGCACGGGCCGCCGTCCGGCTTGCTCCGAGCCGCGCACAGGGTCAAGTTCCGCCAGCCAGATTTCGCCGCGTTTAATCCTCACTGCGCCATATCCTCACGCGCTAAGTTGGCGTTATATTCGGCTAAACCGGCCTCGGCAAGTTCTCTGTCTTCGTCCGCAAATTCGGCGTACAGTGCCGCAAACTGCGCCTCGTCAAACTCCGTTGGGTCTTGGCGGCGTTCACGGAATTTGAGAAACTCCAGGTATTCCGCCACTTGCCGCAGTTGCGCCTCAGTCAAACCGGAAAGCGTGGTGACTACTTTTTCTCTGGTAGAAATCATATCCCTATTTTACCGCGAACCACCCGAAAGCGCACATAACGCGCGGTTTTGCCTGAAGCATAATTTAGCCTTCAAGAATCACTTCTTTGACAAGTTGCTGTATTTCATCCTTGCGGAATATTTCTGCTTCTAGGCCAAGAACGGAGTGTAACCTCTGCATTTCTGTAGAAACTTCGCTGCATACAAAAAACTCTCTACTATTTTTAACAGTATTCTCCTTAATGGCTCTGAAATCAATTTGCGGCATAATAGCTAAAGGAGTTCCAACGACTAGGCTATCAGATGATATTGGTAGAAACACACCCTTGAGAACATCCTCTTTGCCACTCAAAGAGATAAATTTCTTTTCCCCTTCAATCTCAAATAGACAACCAACATCACCAAGAATTAAAGGTTCATCTGATTTACAAACAAACCAGTTTAATTTTCGATAATCCTCTACGCGCGGCTCTGGAAATAAGTCTTTCGCAAGCGACTTGATATGACTTTCCCTAACCATTGTTGGAAGTTTTGCCAGTAATATCGGCCCTAGCATACCAAACATAAGCGAATACTGAGCAATGTCTTTGTCCATTTGTGCAACAATAACTTTGGGACTCAATACTCTCAACATACGCTGTTTCAGCACTAATCTTTGATGGCGCGGCAGTTGGATTCTTCCAATCACGTCGTCAAGTGCTTTCTTTGCAACTTCAGGGTGTCTCTTGTAATACTCAAGTGCCCATATCCTAAAGTTACTTTGGTCTGCAAAATGGTCGGTCAAAATGTTCATCAAGACACTTGTAGTTTCAATGAGAGAATCACGAAGGTGTTTTGTTCTACTGCTAAGATGTGCTACGAACTCTGGTACTTTTGAACCTTGTATTTGGTAAGCGTCGCTTTTTTGCCTTAGCTCACCAAGAAGTCGGGCGAAATCTTTTTCAATCTCCGTAATTTCATCATCAACATTAAGTTCCCTCTCCTTGCCGTAGAAAAATCGCTCAACGGCAACATTTACGATGTTTGTCTCAAAAACTTTCCCCTCTTTTCTGTAAACCCAAGAATACACTTCTTGACCACTAACCCTAGAAGCAAAGCCTTTAAGTAAAAATCTAGGAAGTATGTGATGCCTAATGCCAGCCATATGTAAATCCTCATCGTTATTAACGCAGTGCTTGAGAAGGCTAGAAGCCGCCTAGTAATGGCGGCTTGAGCCATCGCGCCGTTGGTCTTTGGCGCGGGTTTTGTCGCGTTTGCCGTCGCGCTTTTTGCCGAACTTGCCGCCTTCGACGCCTTTGAGCGAGGCCAGCGGCCAGAGTTTGTACTCAACTTCTGCGAGGCCCGCTTCGACGACGGCGCGGGTCACTTCTTCGGCGGATTTGTAACAAGGCGCGGCTTCGTCCAAGGGGACGTGGCCGTCCAAATTGACCAAAACGCCGGCGCGGGCGTATTCGTCATCAATTTTGCGTTGCGAGAGGTTGCGCGTGGCGGCGGAACGCGACAGACGCCGGCCCGCGCCGTGATTGACCGAAAACGCGCTGTTCACGGCCCCCGGC
>JAYVJN010000037.1:0-6119 GCA_043769325.1 Acidobacteriota bacterium | reverse complement strand
TCCGGGTCTAAACGGTCGGCCCACTGTAACCAGGCAGCAGCGGCTTCGCGGTATAAAGCGCGCGCTTTGTCGGGGTCTTTGGGCCACAATATAGCAGCCACTATGCGTTTGACGCCAAAGCGGTTATCGGGCAACTTGAAGCCGTCGGAATCGCTGGCAACGGAGCGCAGCAACTCCCAGGCGGCCTTTTCCGTCTCAGCGTCGAGCGGCTTATTGACGGCATCAGGCGTGTTTTTTTCCAGATTATCAGGTGTGGGTGTGGGTGTTTGCGCGGCAACCGGCCACACCATTAAGGCCGACAAGAGCAAAACGCGCGTTAGGCGAGACAGCAACATTAGATGTATCCCAGCGTCCGCAAGGGTCGTGAACGCATTGTAAAGTTATCTTTGCGAACCTGCGCCAGGCCGCCATCCTGACGCCATAATAGCACGCCAAAGGCGTTCGCCAGGCAAATTTCTGCGCCTGGCGTCACGGGCTTTTGACGTAGGCAGATAAACTATTTTGCGGTTCGGTTTAGAGTAACCGGCAAGGGATTTTGCGAGACGTAGCATTATTCTATGACGGCCAGCACATCGCCGGCGTTCACGGTGTCGCCCGCCGTGACTTTGACGGTTTTGAGGATGCCGTCGCGCGGGGCCTTCATTTCGTTCTGCATCTTCATCGCTTCAACTACCATGACGGGCGCGCCGGCCTCAACCGCGTCGCCTTCGTGGAGCAAAACGCGCACGACTTTGCCGGGCATTTGCGCCTTGAGTTCGCCGGATTTTTCCAGGCCCGCGCCCGCGCCGGTGCGTAAACGCTTAGGGTCGGTGAGTTTGACGGCGTATTCGTGGCCGCCGATGATGACGTTTTCGCCTTGCGCCAAACAATTAAACACACGGCCTTCGTGCAGCAAAAGATATGTGCCGTTGACCGCCGGACGCGCTTCCAATTCATAACGCCGTCCGTCTATTTCCGCCTGCACGCGCCCGTCTTTACGGGTGAGCGTGATTTGTTGGGCAGTTTCGTCGCCTACTTGGGCCGTTAGCTTCACTACTTTTCCTCTCTACCTTACATTGCGCCTTTATCACTGTGCCTTGAACATTATTGCGTAATAATTTTACGGATAATGTGCAATGTTTAGTGATAAAGGTTCAATGTCCAGGGTAAAACCATTAAAAATAAACGATTTGGTGGTCATCCGAACCCAAATTGATGGAGTCGTGAATCCAATTTATGGCGTAACGCCCGTGTCGCCCAAGTAGAGAAATGACGTTGATGCGCCTTTCCTGTAAGCCTTTGTGCGGGTAGAGGGCGGTCATAGCGCGTTCGAGTTGGCGTTGTGTGGCAGAATCGCGGCGCATCTGCGCGTGGTGATAGCGGGTGCGTAAGCCTTCGAGTTGGTACATGATTTTGCGCCGCCCGTTGTCCAGCGCGTCGGCTAATGTCGGGTCAACGCGGCGCAGTTCGGCTTGCAGCGCGTCCAACTCTTTGGCAATCGTGGTTTCCGTGTGTTGAAAAGCCCGCGCTGCTTCTGCGCCGAGATGTTCTTCGACGACACGCGCCAACAAAGCCTCCGGGCCGACGAATAAGTCCGGCAAATCTAAGTTGAAACGTTCCAACACGCGCGAAGTGTGGCGTTCGACAAAACTGAGGCTGGCGCGGTGGCGGATGGGCGTCGCGGGGCGTTGCAGAATTCTATAAGCCTCTGCGGTTTGCGCGAAATAGGCGATTTCCGCCGCGCCGCCGAAATAGACCAGCGTGGGCAACAAATAATCCTGCACTACGGCGCGTAGCGTCACGTTGGGGCTAAACCTTTCCGGTTCACGGGCCGCCCATGAAGCCAATTCTTCCGTTGTGTAACTTGTGCCGCCGGCTTTGGTTTGGTAACGCCCGTCCGTTTGGCGCGTCAGGGCGCGACGCCCGCCCTCTTCGTCTAAGATAAACAAAGGAAATGAGTTGGCGTTGGCCGCGACTTGCGCATGATAGCCGGCGGCAACCAATTCATGGCTGCGCGTTTCGATAGCGACGGCGATTTCCGGCCCCTTTTGCGCGGCGGCGGCATAAAGCGGCGCGGCCAGGTTTTTCAGGGCAGAGTCAAGCGGGTCGAAGAAAATAATGCCATACTCATCCAGCAAATCGCTCATCATGCGGGCGAAAGCGTCGCTATATGTACGCCCTGGCGTGTAAGCGGCGCGGATGATTTCCGCTACTTCGGGGCGAAATTCGGAATCGGGGCAATCTTCCAGCACCGTCTTGAGAACTTCGTCAATACGTTCGTCCATCACGACGCGCCCGACCATTTGACCTTCACGATGCCAATCAAGCGGCGCGCTGGCGCGGGTTAGGTTACAATTGCAACAGATATATTCAGCCCAGGCCACTTCGTCAAAATCGTGGTCTTCGGTGGCAATCCAGAAAACCGGCACGGCCTTAACACCGCGTTCGCGCAAACATTTGACTTGTTTGACGGTAGATAAAGCCTTGTAAATCGTGTAGAGCGGCCCGGTAAAAAGGCCCGCTTGCTGGCCCGTGACAACTGTGACGGCATCGGCCTCGCGCAGCAATGCGATATTCGCCAAAGTCTCCGCGCCGGCCCCCCAACCGCGATTGAGCCGTTCCAGCGCGTCGCACACAGCGGCGCGGTCAACTGTATAATTTTGCAGAACTTCCGGCACTCGGGCGGCCACCGCGAAATGTTCTTTGACCGCCGTAGGGTAATAACGGCGCAAGGCCGCGGGGTCGTCTAAATAGTCCAGAAACAGACGCGATTGTTGCGGCGCGCGCGCAAATGGCAACGGCGCGGCCCGTAGGCCCGCAGCCTCCAGTTGACTTTGACAGGGCGCGTCCAGGGGATGTTCGGCAAAAGCAACACTCATATTTGTATCTTAAACCAAGGCGGCGAAAAGCAGAAGAGGAGTAGGGGAGATGGGGAGAAGAGGAGAGAGCGGAACTGGTAATAACGCGGAGCGCATCTCCTCATCTCCTTTTCTCTCCCGCCCCTCTTCTCATTTCGTGATTTGCTCTAACAACCGCTTGATGTCGGCGCGGGCTTCTACGCCGGCGGGGGCAAGCGGGGCGCGGACGCGGCCTCCTCCGGCGAAACCACGCAGTTCCAACGCGGTTTTAAGCCCGCCGATGCCGTAGCGCGGGCCGACGGCGTGGGCCAATGGCGTCAGGCGTTGTTGCAAAGCGACGGCTTTTTCGTGTTGGCCTTCGTGGACGGTTTGCATCAACCGCAGCACAAATTCCGGCACGGCGCAGCTTACAGCGAGAATCGCCCCGCGTGCGCCGGTGCATAAAGCGGCATAGAGCGCGCCGCCGTGTCCGGTTAAAACGATAAACTCCGGCGCGACGGTTCGCGCAATTTCCGAGAGGTTAAGGATGTCGCCGGAACTGTCTTTGATGCCGATGATGTTGCCATGTTCGCTCAATTCGCCGACGCTCTGTGGCGTGAGCGCGACGCCCGTGTTTTGCGGGATATGGTAAAGCAAAACCGGCGTTGGGCTGGCTTCGGCGACGGCGCGATAGTGTTGTAACAAAGCGGCTTGCGTCATCGCGGCGCGGTAAAAATAGGGAACGTTGACGAGTACGGCGTCGGCCCCGTCGCGGGCGGCTTGCCGCGCCTCAGCGATGGTGGCCCGCGTGCTGTGGTGGCCGACGCCGACCACGAATAATTTATTCGCCGGCACTGTTTCACGCGCGGCTACGACGACGGCTTGCGCCTCGCTTTCCGTCAAATGGACGCGCTCGCCCGTTGAGCCAAGCGCGACGTAACCGTTAATTCCCAGTTTGTTCCAACGCGCCAGATTAGCCCGCAGCGCAGCGAAATCCGTCTCGCCAGCAGCGTCAAACGGAGTCGGAAACGGCAACAAAAGACCGGCCAGGCGATTTATTAAAGGGTTTGTAGAATTCACTTTGACATTGTAACAGAGTGACACAGCCTGGCCCAAAGAAAAAAGGCCGGCGCATAACCCGCGCCGGCCTTATAATGCAGAAGCCCGCACGAAGTAAGGGCGCATTACACGCTTACTTCGTGCGGGCTCGCGTTACGGTTTCTTGGGGCCGCTGCCGGAAGAGTCGCTGGAACGGCTGGGCGCAGCTACCGGCGCAGGGGCCGGCGCAACTGTCACCGTGCCGGAATTGGACGAAGACGAGGAACTGCTGGAAGGACGGCCCGCCGAAGAGCCAGCCGAGGAATCGCCGCCGCCAAAACTGCCGCCGCCGGTAAAGTCCGGTTCGCGTTTGATAAGCAACGAGCGTTCGCGGCGTTCGGCCTTCGTTTCCCCGCTGTCGCCCCGCGTACCGTTGTCACCCCGTGCATTGCCGCCGCCGTTTGAGCCTTTCGGCCCTGGCGTCCGGTCACCGGATGGCGAAGCGATAATACCGCCGGGCGCGTTATTAACCGTCACTTGGCCCTGGCGTCCAGCTGACGGATTGATAGGCGTAACGATGGGGTTTGGATTAGTCTGCCGCCGTTCGCAATACTGCATGAAGTTGTTGTAATCCAACCCGCTGTAATAGTTTGGGCCGTAAGGCGAACTCCACGAGAAGCGGCTGTAAGGCAAGTAAGTGTAGCAGTTACGATAAGGGTCATAAACCCACAAACCGGCCAGGCGGCCAAATGAATTATTCACATTCGCCCGCGCCAGCGAGTTTCGCAGGTCACTGTCGGTAATACGCGCATTGATTTCGGCCAGCGTCACGCTGCGTTCAAAGCTCCATTCGTCAAAGCCGTCGCGCATCTTTTTGTCAAACTTCGACAAGGTTGCCGTGCCGTTGCCGACGCTAATTTGGTTGCCGCCTTTAACCAACGTCGAACCCACATTGGCGCGGCCCTTTTGCACGATAACCTGTGTGCCGGTTGCGCTTACGTTGAGGCGGTAAATGCCGCGTTTGAGAATTGTAACCGTTGTCTGCGGCGTTTCAATGGACAAAGCCATCTGTAATTCGTCCGGCCCCATCACCTCCAACAAAACGCTGCCTTTTGCCAGACGCAAACGCAGGTTGTCCAATTCGTTTGTCAGCAGCGCAAACTCCGCAGTGGAATTGGCGCGCATATAGGAACCAGGATTGAGGAGCACTTCGACACGCCCATAAAGGCCGGTGCGTACAACCTCGCCCGCTTCCAGATTGTCGCGCACCGCCAGCATCTCGCGCAAATCTCCCTCCGTGCGTTGGCGCGTCACCGAACCGGCCACATAATTGACCCGGCCCGCTTTCGCATAGACAATATAGGGGCTATCAATCTCTTGCGTCGCCCTTTGCGCCGTCGCTGCTCCCGCCAACCCCAGAGTCAGCAAGGCTGCGCCCAACATCAACCAGTTAATTCTTCTTTTCATGGTTCCTAATTCTCCTTGACTGCCAAATTCCAGAAATAAGGGGAGAGAGTCGCCCTAATTGCTTAGATGCCGCATCATAGTCCTTTGTCGTCTGCTTGGCAAGCATTTCTTTTATAAGTAACAGGCCAAAAATAAGTTGACCCACATTGCAGAAGCCCGCACTTAGTCAAGGGCGTAGAAGCCAGCTTATCTACTGGGGCTATTTGGAAGTTGGACACCCCCACATAACGAGAAAAATATAGCCACCAATGCGGAAGCCCGCACTTAGTCAAGGGCGTCTCATGCTGCTCCCTTGACTAAGTGCGGGCTTCCGCATTGGTACGTCATTCTCTTCTTTGGTATTAAGGGGTGGTACTTCCAAATAGCTCCACTAGTCTTGTTTAAGATTCACTTGCTTTGGGCGTTTAGCTGCCAATTGTTCGTCGCCGTTGCCGGCACTGTGCCGTTGCGTTCGAGCCATTCGATGATGAGTTGGCGGATTTCTTCGCTGGAACGGTAGAGGACGGGCGCATTGCGGTACATGGTGTAACCGCCGCCGCCGTTGACGCGGTAGTTATTGGTGACGAGACGCAGCTTGCGTTTCAGGTCAAGCGGTTGGCCTTTGAAGGTCAGATTCTGGATGCGGCTGCCGTAGGGTTTGGTGATGTCGAGCGTGTAATCAACGCCTTCCGCGATGTCGAAGTTGAACGAAGGGATTTTGTCGTCCACCAATTCGGCGGGCGTTTTGCCGGCTTCGTAAGGGCGAAAGAATCGCGCCGAATGTTCCAGCGCGTCTTTTAGCTGTTGCCCCGTGACTTC
>JAYVJN010000036.1:0-4083 GCA_043769325.1 Acidobacteriota bacterium | reverse complement strand
CCAACTCGGACGCGCCAAACCGCCTTGCCGCACGGCTCAAGAACCGTTGCCGGGAGCGGGAGAACGGGAGAACGGGAGAACAGGAGAACGCCTCACGCGCATCTACGGCGCGCGGGCCGCGCAAGTGCGAGAATTGGCCGACGGCGACGCTTCCTTGGGTGAAGTTTTCGACACTTCAACCAACGCGATAGCCGCCGAAATCGTCTATGCAGTGCGTCACGAACTCGCGCAAAACCTGTGCGATATTCTCTTGCGCCGCACGATGGTCGGACTTAACGAAAACGCCGGTATCGGGGCCGACGAAGCCGCCGCCCGCAGCGCCCGGCAACATCTCGGCTGGACAGATGAACGCGCCGCGCAAGAGGTTAGCGATTACCGCGCCTTTGTCGCCCGCTTTCACCCGCGC
This sequence comes from Acidobacteriota bacterium, assembly GCA_043769325.1. Taxonomy (GTDB): domain Bacteria; phylum Acidobacteriota; class Blastocatellia; order Pyrinomonadales; family Pyrinomonadaceae; genus JAYVJN01. Next base: position 3,677 of record JAYVJN010000036.1, on the reverse strand, counting down.
CCGGCAAAGAATAACTTTACTTGAACCGGCGCGTATCAGATTATGCCGCAGATTGGAAATTAACTTTATGAACAAATTTGTCTCGCTATTCAAATTGCGTCCGGCGGTAGCTTGGGCGTTGCTTTTCGTTTTATTGCCGGCGACTTGGGCGCAACAAGCCGCCACCACCGCGCCGGTTTTGTCGGATGCGGAAAAGGCTTTGAGCCAGAGCGTCAAAGCATCTACTATCAAAGAGATAACCGCCGCGCTGTCGGCCCCGGCAATGGAAGGGCGTGGCACGGCGCAACCGGGTGGCGACAAAGCCGCGCAGTACATCGCGGATTATTTCGCCAAGCTAAAGCTCAAGCCGGCGGGCGAGAAAAACACCTATTTCCAGTCCATTGACTTCAAAGAAAACCGCTTCACGCCCGAAACGAGCCTGAAAATCGGTGAGGAGTCACTTCAATTGGGCAAGGATTTCGCGCCTACCTTTCCGCTCACGGGCGACGAGGACGCTAAAGGCGAGATGGTCTTTGTGGCTTACGCTTTGCGCTCTGACAGACCCAAACGCGACGACCTGGCGGGCGTTGACGTGCGCGGCAAAATCGTCGTGCTGATGTATGGCCCGCCCAAAACCGTGAGTAAGGCCGACTGGAGAAAAGCGGACATTCAATTCCCGCTTATCTTTAACCTCGTGCGCGCTGGCGCAAAGGGTTTAATCTTTATTGACAATGGTTTAGACGAACAAACCGGCGCGGAAGCGGCGGATTACGGCGCGCGCCGCCAAATCGAAAAAACCGGCCAACAGGAGCTTCCCGCGCCCATACCGCCGTTTATCGCCATCAGCGAACAGGCTTCTGATAAGTTATTTGCCAACTCTGGCCGCACTTACCAACAAGCCTTAGAGGAAGCTGAAAAAGACGGTTTTAAGCCTTACAGTTTGAAGCAACAGGCCCAAATCAAGGTTAAATACAAAACCGCCAAAGGCAAGTCTAACAATGTGGCGGCGGTCTTGGAAGGTTCCGACGCGAAACTGAAAGAGGAAGCTATTCTCTTTTCGGCGCACTACGACGCTTTTGGCCTCGCGGCTGACGGGCGCATCTATCCGGGGGCGGCAGACAATGCGTTGGGTGTCGCGGAAATGCTGGCAGTGGCCGAAGCCTTTGTCAACGCGCCCGTCAAACCACGTCGCTCTTTAATTTTCCTAGCCGTGACCGGCGAAGAATATGGACTTTTCGGTTCGGAACACTGGGCCGAAAACCCAACCTGGAATATCAGGAAAGTTGCCGCTAATTTGAACCTCGACGGCGTTGGCACAGAAGTTTATGGCCCGGTAAAAACCTTTGTCGGCTACGGCGCGGAACACTCCGAGTTGGGCGCGTTGCTCAATGAAGTAGCCGCCGCGCAAGGCATCAATGTCACGCCCGACCCGATACCCGACGAGAAAATCTTTGTCCGTTCCGACCATTATTCGTTCGTCAAAAAAGGCGTCCCCTCGCTCATGTTGCTGGGCGCGCCCGCCGGCCCGACGGCAGACTGGATTAAACGCATGAAGGCGTGGGAAAAAGTTGACTATCACCAACCCACTGACACCATCAAACCCGACTGGGATTGGAGCGGCCCGCTCACCGTCGCGCAAACCTGCGTCATCCTGGGCTGGCGCACCGGCAACGCCGACAAAATGCCCGCCTGGTTGCCCAAATCCATCTATAACCGCGAACGCGGCACCAAGGAAAAACCGCCGCAAGAACCTTAATCCGGCGGTTAGAGTTACGCCTTGAGGCGTGAAAGGCTGCGTAAAACTCACGCTTAAAAGCGTAACTCTAACCTTTTATTATCCGGCATAACTTTTACCCACCTGCTTATTAAGATTTTTAGCTTCACGCCAGAGGCGCGGCAGGGCGAGCAATTTTTCGCTGGTTGAAGTATGGGCGCGGCGGGTAAAAACGTCGTAATTATTGGCTTCGATGGCGTCTAAAATCCGCGCGTACAGGCGCGAAGCAGAGAGAACGGGCAGGTGCGCGTCCCGGCGCAAAAGCGAGATGCCGAGGTTGGCTTCGGCGTAGAGAGCGCGGGCGCGGGCGATTTCAAACCGCATCAGGGCGCGGAAGTTATCGTTGATGACGCCGCGTTGCAACTCATTTTCGGCATAGTTGAAACGCTGCAAGTCTTCGGCGGGCAGGTAAATACGTCCCATCCGCGCGTCTTCGCCCACATCGCGCAAGATGTTGGTGAGTTGCATGGCGTAGCCGAGTGCTTTGGCGTATTCCATCGTTTCTGCGCCGCCTTCGTAACCAAAGATTTCGGAGGTCATCAAACCCACGACTGAAGCCACGCGGTAACAGTAAACTTTCAGTTCGTCCCAGCTTGCGTAGCGGTTTTGGTAAGTGTCCATCAGCACGCCGCGCATCAGTTCGAGCGGGTGCTCCAACGGGATAGGATAGCGCGTGAGCATATCGCGCCAGGCTCTTAAGATTGCGGATTGCGGATTGCGGATTGCGGATTTTTCGGCTGTTGTGCCGCTGTAAACCTCGTTGAGTTTGGTGCGCCATTGTTCGATGGCGGCTTGCGCGGCGGCGGGGTTGTCGCGTTCTATGGCGTCAACTTCGTCGTCTATGTGGCGGCACAGGGCGTAAACCGCGTAGATGGCGCGGCGTTTGTCGGCGGGCAGCAAACGGGCCGAAAAGTAGAAACTCTTGGCGTGGCGGCGGGTGACCTGGCGGCAGTATTCGTAATCATCAAAAGGAGAAGAGGAGAAAAGGAGAAAAGGAGAAGAGGAGATATGCGCCCCCCGCATTACGCCGCCTGGCGTTATCTCCTCTTCTCCTTTTCTCCCCATCTCCCCTTCTCTCCTACTTCCCGGCACGGGCGGCGACATAATCGGCCATTTCGCAGAGCAAATAGGCCGGGCGCGTGGGGCCAAAGGCGTTGATTAGTACGGCTTTGGCGTCACTGATGAGCGCAGTGACGCGCGCTTGGGCGGTTTTTGCGCCGGCGGCCTGGGCCAGGTTTTCGTCGCGGGCGAAAGCGGCGTCTTCGGTTAAATCCAGCACATCGTCGCTGATTTGATAGGCGTCGCCCAGCAATTCGGCGAAACGCGAGAGGGCCGCGAGTTGCGTTTCGTTCGCGCCCGAACGCAACGCGCCCACGCGCAGGGCCAGACGCATAAGGGCCGAGGTTTTCAAGTTGCGCACTGTTTCGGGCGCGTTGTTTTGCGCCAAATCCACGCTCTGGCCGGCCACCATACCGCGCTCGCCGATGCACTCCACCAATTCGCGGTGGGCCGCCACGCCACGCGCCGCATCACCGTTAAGTCCTGTAAACGCTAGTCCATAAGCCGAGTTGAGGAACGCCAACGCGACCAGAATCGCCAACCCTTCACCATATTTGGCGTGCAAAGCGACGCATCCGCGCCGTTCGGCGGCGTTGTCCATACATGGCAAGTCGTCGAAAATCAGTGAACTGGTGTGAACAAATTCCACCGCCACCGCTACGGGCAAAGCTTCCTCCACCGTGCCGCCGACGATTTCCGCGCCAAGCAGCGTCAACACGGGCCGCAGACGTTTGCCGCCGGGAAAGAGGGCGTAATGCGCGGCTTGGTTAAAGGCGGGCGGGACGTGCGGCGGCGCAACGGGCAAATACCGCGCCAACGCCGCTTCGACGGAAGGGCGCAATTCCGCGACGTAGGCCCACAAATT
>JAYVJN010000035.1:0-4025 GCA_043769325.1 Acidobacteriota bacterium | reverse complement strand
GCAACTCGGCAAAACCGCCGAAGTTATCTACGTTGACGACGGTTCATCGGACGGTAGCCTGAAGGTGTTGCGGGAAATCGCGGCGGGCGATGCGCGTGTGCGCGTGGTGGCGTTGCGGCGCAACTATGGGCAGACGGCGGCGATGGCGGCGGGCATTGACGCGGCGCAGGGCGAGGTGTTGATTCCGATGGACGCCGATATGCAAAACGACCCGGCGGACATTACGCGGCTGCTGGAAAAGTTGGACGAAGGCTACGATGTCGTGTCCGGCTGGCGCAAAAACCGCCAAGACAAGATGATGTCGCGCAAAATACCTTCGATGATTGCCAACCGCATCATTTCGAAAGTGGGCGGCGTGCCGTTGCACGATTACGGTTGTTCGCTCAAGGCTTACCGCGCCGATGTGTTGAAAGACGTGAAGTTATACGGCGAGATGCACCGTTTCATACCGATTTACGCGAGTTGGGCCGGGGCGCGGGTGACGGAAATCCCCGTCGAACATCACGCCCGCACGATGGGCCAATCCAAATACGGCATCTCGCGCACGGTCAAGGTTATCTTCGACATGATGACCATCAAGTTCATGGCCTCGTATCAGACCAAACCGATTTATGTCTTCGGGATGTTCGGCACGCTGGCCTTGGCGTTGTCTTTAATCGCGGGCGGGTGGGCGTTGGTCTTGAAAATCGTTGAAGGCACGTCGTTTATTCTCACGCCATTGCCGGTGCTGTGCATCGTCATGTTCGCCATCAGCGTCCAGTTTTTTCTGATGGGTTTGCTGGCGGAAATGCAGGTGCGGACTTATCACGAATCGCAATCAAAGCCGATTTACGCAGTGCGCGAACGCATCGGGTTCACCGGCCCGGCGGCTTGAGGCGAGAAGCTGATTATTGGCTTTCGTGCATGGTTTTCAAACTTATGACTTCAAAGTTACGCGCGCCGGCGGGTGTGCGGACGGTGACTTCATCGCCTTCCTCTGCGCCCATTAAGCTGAGGCCGACGGGCGAGGAAGTGGAAATCAGGCCGTTGGGCGGGTCACTTTCTTCCGCCGAAACAAGTTTGTAAGTCACTTGTTCGTCGCGTTGCGAGTCAAAAAGAACCAAGGTCGAACCATAACTGGCGCGGTCTAGCGGGATTTTGGAAAGGTCAATGGCTGATAATTCGCGCAGACGCTGGTGCAGATGAGCCATCCGCGCCTGCACCATGCGCTGGCGTTCGAGCGTGGCATGGTATTCAGCGTTTTCGCGCAAGTCGCCGTATTCGCGGGTGCGCTTGATTTCTTTGGGCAAATCAACCCGCAACTCCGTATCTAACTCTTCAAGTTCGGCTTGTAACTTTTTCTTAATCTCGTCCGTCAAAACTTTTTCGTCTCCATAATAAAATAAGCAGGGCGCAATTTAAGCACAAAAGACAGATTTGCGCCATTAAGTCGCAAGTCGTCATAGATAAAACAGCCGGCTTCGGCTTTCTCGTTACGATTCACGGTTCACGATTTACGGCCTTAACTGCCATGATGCGCGGCTTCGTCAGGCGCGCCGAACGAGATGCCGGTGTCGCGGGCGCAACGCACCATCTGGCCGGCGGGCGGCACGCGCTTGGAACCCACGAGCGCGTCGGACAAAGGCACGGTGACGATATTATTGGCTTGCAAGGCCACCATGACGCCGCGTTGCCCATGCGCCAGGGCGCGCACAGCGTTGGTGCCGAAAGAGGTTGCCAACACGCGGTCAAAGGCGTTGGGCTGACCGCCGCGTTGCAAGTGGCCTAGGATTACAGCGCGGGTCTCGCGGCCCGTCAGTTTTTCCAGTTCGTTGCGCACATGAACGCCCAGGCCGCCCAAACGCGGAGCCTGGCGCGGGTCGCCGGTTTCCTGGTAGATTAAATCGCGCCCCACTTCACACGCGCCTTCCGCAACGACGATAATACTAAACGGCGAACCTTGCCGTTCGCGTTCGCGCACCTTTTCCGCCACGACTTCCATCGAAAACGGAATTTCGGGAATCAACACTATATCCGCTCCACCCGCCAAACCTGAATGCAAGGCAATCCAACCGGCGTGCCTTCCCATCACTTCGAGAATCATCACACGGTCGTGCGATTCGGCGGTGGTATGCAAACGGTCTAAGGCTTCGGTGGCGATGTCCAACGCCGTCGAAAAGCCAAACGTCAGTTCAGTGCAAGCTAAATCGTTGTCAATCGTTTTGGGCACACCGACCAGCGGCACACCCGCTTTCATTAACTCTGCGGCAATGCCCATCGTGCCGTCGCCGCCCACCACGACCAGGGCTTCAATGCCCAGCTTCTCCAGGTTTTCAAGCACCGAGCGGTACATACTTTCGAGCTTGATTAACTCGCCGCTGGCCGTATATTCGACAAAAAAGCCGCGATTGCGCGTACCTAAAATTGTCCCGCCGCGTGGCAACAATCCGCGCACGTCAACCGAGGTCAAATCTTTTGTACGCGGTTCGCCGATTAGCCCTTCAAAGCTGTCTTCGATACCGAAAACACGCATCCCGAATTCGCCCGTTGCGGTCTTTACCACTGCGCGAATTACCGCATTTAGCCCCGGCGCATCGCCGCCGCCCGAAATAATACCGATAGTCTTATACATAGAAACAGAGAATTATAACGCATGATGGGGCTAAAGAGTAATGGGGGATTTTTTTGTCTTAGTAAGCCGGACAGCACGCGGGCCTTTCTTGTTCTTGGCCTTAACGAGTTTGCGTCACAGCCCGACAAAAAGCCGCAACGCGGCAGCAAGAAGCAAACAATAGGCGATACTGGCGGGCTATTTACCGACCACTTTCTCAATTGCGGCGCGTAGCTCGTCAAGTTTGAGTTTGCCGGTATGTTTGAAGACAACCTTGCCATTGCCGTCGTACAGCAGCGTGAACGGCAACGCGCCGGGCCAGTCTGTGTCAATGATGCTAAAGGCTTCTTCTTGCTTGTCTAAACTCAAGAGGTACGAAGGCATAGCGGATTTCATGCGGCGGAGAAACTTTGGCACGCCTTTCATCAATTCTTCTTTTTCATCAAGCGAAATGGTAATGAATTCCAGTCCCCGCGCTTTATAATCCTGGTCAATTTTGACCAATTCGGGAAACTCTTCCACGCAAGGTTCACACCAGGTCGCCCAGAAATTGACCAAAAACGGTTTTTGGCCGGCGTCGCGCTTGAGCAGTTGCCGCAACTCATCATTGCCAATGTATTTGACTGTGATAGCCGGGCCAGCGGGTTGGGCCACCGGTTTTGCTTTACCTTTCGCGCCGCGTTTTGTCTGCGTGAAGGCAGGCGCGCACAGCAGCAAGGCTACCGCCAAAAATGATAAATACTTGAATTTCATAAAGTTTGAGTGTTGGCTACGAGGTCAGTACCCTAAGCGGTAGCGACGGGAGTGTAAACCAGGCAATAGCGGCGACCTGTCGCTACCGCTTCCGGTACTGACAGGTCGCCACCGCCTCATAAATGCTAAAAGGCTTGTGTTTGCAGTAGTTCTGGTAAATGCCACCGCACGGGCGGCCCCACGCTTACGAAGCGCGTTTGACCGAACAACCAAAGGCGCGTGTTTCGGCGCGTTCAATGGGTTGGCCGGTGAGCATCGCGTCGAGCGCGCTACGCAAATAGGTGCTTTTCACCAACTCGGCAGAACGGTTATCGTCCACGCCGCCGCGATAGGCCAGTTTGCCGTCGGCATCGAGCAAATACATTTCCGGCGTCACCTGGGCGTTGAATTGGTCGGCGATTTTGCTGCCTTCGTCGCGCAGCACGGTGTAAGCCAGTTTTTTGGCAACAACATTCTGTTTGATTTCTTCGGTGGTTTCCGTAACATTGGAGTTGATGCCTATAACATTGATGCCTTTGGCTTTATAATCGGCAGTGATTTGCTGAATACGTTCGTGGTAAGCAACCACCATCGGGCAACGCGCTGACGTAAAAAAGATAAGCGTGCCTTTTTTGCCTTTCAGCGAGGCCAAAGAATGGCTCTTGCCGTTAGCGTCAGGCAAAGTGAACTGCGGCGCGGCGGC
>JAYVJN010000034.1:0-2921 GCA_043769325.1 Acidobacteriota bacterium | reverse complement strand
TACTCTGCCGAAGCTTATCAGGAAGTAAAAATGAGTAAGTCTGAAATCGTCGAACTTATTGCTGAGGCTGGCTTTGAAGCCATCGAACGCGATACGGTTTACAATCGCGTCACCCGCGAAGCCGTAGCCGCTTAGTATGCTGTTTGCGGCATTGACCCGCGAGACTTCCGTGCTCGTTACCCAAAGGCAGAAACGCGCACGTTAGTAAGCGTGCAGTAGCACCAAGCAAGCAACTTACCATTGGGAGAACAAGTTAAGTGATTCGTAAAATTAAATTTATTGTATTAGTGTGCTTGATTGGCTTGCTCGTCATCGTTGTAGCTTGCAAAAAAGGCAACCCGCCGCCAGCGGCTTCATCTGACGCGGAAAAAGCCCAAGCCCGAACGCCGGCAGAAGGCAAAGCTGCGGAATTTTTGCCGCAACCTTCGGACATCACGCCGGATGTGGCGCAGTTTAACTGGAACTGGACGCGCGAAGACGCCGCCAAAGTGCTGGCGAAAAAGAACATTTCGCCGCATCGTTTTCAGAAACAGTATATGGAATGGGACAGCACGCTTGAAGGCTACCCGGGCCGCGTCCTGATGGTGTTTGGCGAAGAAGGCGAGGAAGAGGGCATCAAATTCCTCCACCAATTGCAGCTATTTATCTTCCCCAAAGACGATAAAGGCGACGCCGCCAAACAACGCCGGGAGATTTTCGAGTTTTGGGACAAGAAACTAACCCAACGCTACGGCCCAGACTTTAAGACGGAAGAGACCGCGCGCACCAAATCACACATCTGGCAATTGCGTCCCGATTTCAAACTGGAAATTCGCCTCGTCACCGCCGCCGACACCAAGCCGCAACTCGGCATTTATTGGCAACTCATAGACAGCGAGGAAGATAAGGATAAGGAAAAAGGCAAAGCCGACACGGAAGATAAAGACGCTGACCCTGACGCAAAAAAGTCTGACACGGATAAAAAATAGCCGTTCAGCAACAGACCAAATGCAAAAATTGCAACATCTGTTCGACAATAATCGGGCTTGGGCTGCGCGCTTAAAGGCTAATGACCCGGACTTTTTTTCGCGCCTGGCCGCGCAACAAAGGCCCGATTATCTCTGGATTGGCTGTTCGGATAGCCGCGTTCCGGCCAATCAGGTTATCGGCTTGATACCGGGCCAGATTTTTGTTCAGCGCAATGTCGCAAACTTAGTCGTGCATACTGATTTGAACTGCCTGACGGCCATGCAGTATGCCGTGGCGGTGTTGGGGATTAAGCACATAATTGTCTGTGGGCATTATGGTTGCGGCGGCGTCCAGGCGGCCCTTACCGACGCCAAACTCGGCTTAATTGATAATTGGTTGCGCCATGTTCAGGACGTAATCGAAAAACACGAATGGCTTGATGAACTCCCTGATGACGAAAAGCGGCTGGATACTTTGTGCGAACTAAACGTCATTGAGCAGGTCATCAACGCTTGCCAAACGACAATTGTGCAAAACGCCTGGGAACGCGGGCAGGAACTATCCGTGCAAGGGTTGATTTATAGCCTTAACGACGGCCTGCTGCGAGACTTGAACATGGGCGTCACCAACCGCAAAGAGCTTCGCGCCGTCTCGCAAAAAGCTATTGCCGAGTGTCGCGCCAATGCTCTCGCCGACATTATAAAACAAAGGGAATCTTTACTTTAGTAATCATGGAAACAACTGAAACACGCACTATTACCGTCGCGCATTCGCCCGATTCGGACGATGCTTTTATGTTCTACGGCCTGGCTACCGACAAACTGGAAACCGGCCATTTACGCTTTGAGCACGTCCTGGAGGACATTCAAAGCCTCAACGAAAAAGCCATGCAGGGCGTCTATGACGTGACCGCCGTGAGCTTTCATGCCTACGCCTACATCGCCGACAAATACGCTTTGCTGCCGCACGGCGCGAGCATCGGCGACAACTACGGCCCGATTGTCGTCAGTGCCCAGCCGCTGGCGGCGGAAGAATTAAAGACCGCCAAGATTGCCATCCCAGGCAAGCTCACCAGCGCGTATCTGGCCTTGCGTTTGTATTGTCCCGACTTCACTTACGAGGTCGTGCCGTTTGACAAAATCATTGACTATGTGCTTGAAGGCAAAGCGGATGCTGGCTTGCTTATTCACGAAGGCCAGCTTTTCTACCGCACCAAAGGCTTGCACAAAGTAGTTGACTTGGGCGAGTGGTGGTTTGAGCGCACGGGCTTGCCCTTGCCGATGGGCGGCAACGTGATTCGGCGCGAACTGGGGCCGGAATTGATGCTCGATGTCTCACGTTGTTTACGCGAAAGTATCCAATTTTCGTTGGACAACCGTGAGAACGCTTTGGCCTACGCGATGCAGTTTGCCCGCGATATGGATCCCGAACTGGCTGACCGCTTCGTGGCGATGTGGGTCAACAAATTGACGCTTGATTATGGTGAGCGCGGACGCGAAGCCGTGCGCCTTTTGTTAGCCGAAGGGTACGAAAAAGGCATCATCCCGCATCGGGTGGAAGTTGAATTTGTTGGCTAAAGCGGCAACATTAGGGTCGTAATTTGCATCAGAGACGGCAATAGGCGCGCATTTTTTAGCGTCTGCATGACGGGAGATTCAGCTATGAAAAAGTTGTTGCCGGTGCTATGCGCCGGATTGCTGTTATTGAGTTGGAACGCTTTAGCCAGCGCGCAGAACAAGCCTTCGCCGGAGGAAATCCAGCGCATTATCAAAACTTTCACCGAGCGCGAAACACAATTCCGCCAAGCTTTGCGGGCCTACGGCTACAAGCGCGACGCCAAGATACAAACAATCGGCTTCGGTAGCCAGGTGACAGGCGAGTATCACCGCGTTTCGACTTTTTCTTTTGACGATAAGGGTGAAAAATCCGAGAAAATAATTTTCTTCCCATCGCCCACCGTGCCGGAGATTCAG
>JAYVJN010000033.1:0-4931 GCA_043769325.1 Acidobacteriota bacterium | reverse complement strand
TCCCGCGTGGCAGCGCAAGGTCTTGCCGGTGGTGCAGAAGTTGTTCAAAAACGCGCAGATATTCGTCTCCACGCATTCGCCGTTTGTGGTCAATTCGGTGGATGATGCTTGGGTTTATGATTTGGAGATTGGCGAAAAAGGCAAGGCGCACTTTGCACAGAGGACGAAATCCAGCACCAGCCAAAGCATCGAAACTGTTCTGCGGAAGATTTTTGACGTTGACGAAAAGTTCGGGCTGGCGACGCAAGATAAACTGGAAGATTTCTACCGCCAAAAGGACGCGATTTTGCGTAAGGAAAAGGTCAACCGCGCCGCTTTTCTTAAACTGGCAGAAGAACTGGCCTTGAAGGGCGCGGAAAACGGCGACTCTTTGTTAAGAAGCATGATTTTGTCCGAACTCAGACAGCTAAATCGCATAACGGGGAGCAATGAATTTGAGATATGATGAAACTGGTGCGTCCTCTTTGCCCGCCCTGGTTGGCAGATATTTGGGAAGCAAAATCAAGACAGTGGGAAGCTAAACTTGATAACCCCAATAAAAGCAATGATTGGAGTTGGTACGAACACGAAGGCGAAAAGATAAACAAGCGGCTTTTACAGCCTTTGCGCGACATGACCGCCGACCATTGCGCTTTTTGCGACGGTTTCCCCATGAAGCGCATCGGCAAGACGGTTGAACATTTCAAACCCAAGTCAACGTATCCGTTAGAGGCGTACAAGTGGGAGAACTTGTTTCTCTGTTGCCGCAACTGCCAAGAGAAAAACGATGAGTTTGATGAGCAATTATTGAAGCCTGACGAATTTGATTATGAGTTTAACCGCTTCTTCGATTATGATTTCAATACGGGCTTTCTTAACCCTAACAAATGGAGCAGCGCGGCAGACCAACAACGCGCCGAAATAACCATCAGGATTTATCGGCTGAATGAATTTGAACACCCCGAAGACAGGTTAATGACGTTCCGACAGTATTACGATTCAAACAACCCTGTGATAGACGAATTTTCGTATAGATTTATCTTGGCATGACACAGCACACGCCGAAAATTTTAATCATTTCATCCGACACGGGCGGCGGGCATCGTTCGGCGGCGGCGGCTTTGGTCGAAGGCGCGCAGCGTTTTTGGCTGGGTGAATCGGCGGTGGTGCGCGTAGTCAAAGCGGTTGAGGAATCGCACCACATCACGGCCAAGTTGGTCAACGGCTATAACTGGATGCTGCGTAACAAACAGCACTGGATGAAGTATTTATACTGGTTCGTCAACCGCGTGCGCCCCGAAACGAGGGATTTCATGCACCAGCGTTGCATCGGTTTCATCCGCGATTTGTTTGAGCGTTGGTGTCCGCACGTCGTTGTCAGCGTTCATCCACTGACGCAGCACATCCTAGCTAAAGTCTTGAAAGAACTTGGCTTGCAGCACACTGTTCCGCTCGTTACCGTCGTTACAGACCCTTGTTACGGTTTCTGGAAAGGCTGGGCGTGCGACGATGTGCAACTCTACCTCGTTGCCAGCGAAGAGGCGCAGCAGCAACTCATTGACTACGGCATTGCGCCCGAACGCATCAAGATTTCGGGAATGCCGGTGCATCCGAAGTTTGAGTTTCCCACCGAACTCGCGGCACAAGCGGCGCGGCGGGCTTTGGATTTGGACGCGGAAAAATTTACGGTTTTTGTCAACGCGGGTTGGATTGGCGGCGGCAACATCCCCGAAATCTTCCGCGAGTTAGTGCGCGGCGAATTACCCATGCAAGCCATTTTCCTGGCGGGCAAAAATGAAGAACTACGCCGCGAAGTCGAGGAACTCGCGCTCACCGCCAAATTTCCTATCAAAGTCATAGGCTATTCCGACCATGTTGAAGAACTGATGCAAGCCGCCAACGTCATGGTTTCCAAACTCGGCGGGTTGACGACCTTTGAGGCGTTGGCTTGCCGTCTGCCCATTATCGCCGACACAACCACGCCGCCGATGCCGCAAGAGGCTGGCGCAGCAGAGCTTATAGCCAAACGCGGGGCCGGCATTTTGCTGAAAAACACCGCCGACATCGTTCCGGTTATCCGGCGCATGATGAACGATTCGGCCCACTACGCCGCACTACGCGCCGCCGCCGCCGGTATCGCCATACCCAATTCCACTCGTCGCATCATCGAAGAAATCGCCGCCTTGCTCCCGCCCGCCACACTCGAAGCGGAGGAACCCCTCGTCAAAGCCCGCGTTGCTTAAATTCGCTCCGCCAAAGCATTATCCACCTGAATCGGTTGTTTCCGCCCTGCTTTGCGGTTAAACTGCGCCTTCACAGCGATAGGTTTTTCGGCAATCGCAAATCGCAAATTCATTATGAGTCTTTTACTAGAAGGAAAAAGAGCGTTTATCAGTGGCGGCACGCGGGGCATCGGCGCGGCCATGTGCGAGATTTTTGCCCGCGAAGGCGCGGATGTGGCGTTTAATTATCACAGCCGCGAAGATTTAGCGGAACAGACCAAAGCTTCCATCGAAAAGTACGGACGCCGCGCCCGGGCCTATAAAATATCCGTGACAGACCGCGTGGGGCTGAAACGCATGACCCGTGAATTGATTGAAAAATGGGGCGGCATAGATATTCTCGTCAACAACGCGGCCATCAATCGCGGCGACAATTTCGCCACCACCACTGACCGCGCCTGGGACGAAGTGATTGACACCAATGTCAACGGCCTCTTTGCCGTCACCAAACCTATTTACAAACAGATGATTCGCCAGCGTAAAGGCAGCATTCTCAACATTACCAGCATCGGGGCGATGCGCGCCCTGCCGACGGCGGTGCACTACGCCACCTCGAAAGCGGCTGTTATCGGCTTTACCAAATGCCTCTCACGCGAAGCTGGCAACTTCGGCGTCGCGGTCAACGCCATCGCCGCCGGACTCTTCGACACAGACCTCGGCCAGGCCCTGCCCGACAGGTTATTAGCCATCCACGAAAGCTGGGTCTCGCGCGGGCGTCTCGGCAAACCCGAAGAACTCGCCGAATACGCCGCCTTTATGGTCAGCGACCGCAACAGCTTTATGAACGGCGAAGTCGTCATCGTAGATGGCGGCACGATTACCTAAGCTCTATTTTGTCGGGGAAGTCGGGAAATAGTTGGGAGCGTTTGAGTTGGCGGCGCGGGTTATAGAACGAAAGCGCGCCGTATTCGTCGCAAATCCACGTTTCTTGCGCGCCTTGCGCGAAGTAGAGTTGGCGTTTTTTCTTCATCTCGTCCCGCGTGTTGCTCATCGAAGTAACTTCCACGCACACTTCCGGCGCAATCGTGGCTTCCAATTTGCCTTTCACCGTCTGCCAGCGTTCCAGCGTAAACCACGCGACATCAGCGACTTTCGTCCCCATCGGCGTCCAGACGGCGCATTCGGCTAAAACTACGCCTTCTGGTCTTTGAGAGCGTAAAAGGTGGCCGATTTCGCCTTGAAAAGCGGAATGATTAAGTCTGACCGGATTCATAAGAATTGCCCCGTATTCGTTGAGTTCGATTTTGAAAGGTAAATCGCGCAAACTCGGATGCGACGTAACTTCTTGCCAGTTCATATACTTGCCTCTTGCCCTATTGACTCAATTTTGCTTTCAGTCGTTCGTTGACCACTTTCGGGTTGGCCTTGCCTTGCGATGCCTTCATGGTTTGCCCAACGAAAAAGCCGAAGAGGGCCTCTTTGCCGGCGCGGTATTGTTCGGTTTGGGCGGGGTTCGCGGCGATGATTTGGTCAATGATGGCGTCAATTTCGCCGGTGTCGGAGACTTGCGTTAAGCCTTTGCTTTGAATGATTTGCGCCGCACTCTGGCCGGTTTGAAACATTTCCGCCAACACTTCTTTGCCTTGCTTACCATTGATTTGACCCGCTACGACGGCTTTGATTAGTTCGCCCAGGGCTTCGGGCGCGACGGGCGATTCGCGCACCGTTTTCCCGGCGGTTTCGAGTTCGCGCAAGACCTCTGAGCGCAGCCAATTCGAGGCGTCGCGGGGGTTAGAGGCAGCGGCGGCGATTTCGTAATAATCGGCCAGTTCGCGTTCCGTCGTTAGTTGGTCGGCGTCCTTGTAGCTCAAGCCGTACTGCTCCATGAAACGCTTGCGGCGCGGCGCGGGCAGTTCGGGCATGGTGGCTTGCACATCGGCAATCCATTGGGCCGTCACTTCCAGAGGTTGCAAATCCGGTTCGGGAAAATAGCGGTAATCGTGTGCGTCCTCTTTGGCACGCATGACGCGCGTGACGTTGGCTTTTTCGTCCCACAGGCGAGTTTCCTGGCGCACTTCTTCGCCCGCTTCGTGGGCCGCGATTTGGCGTTCAATTTCGTACTCAATGGCCTTTTGCATGAAGCGCACCGAGTTTAAGTTCTTTAGCTCCACCTTGTTATTAAATTTTTCCGTGCCCACCCGCCGCACCGAGACATTGGCCTCGCAGCGCAAGTTGCCCTTTTCCATATCGGCGTCGCTTGCGCCCACCCAGACGAGGGCGCGGCGAACGTGGTTGACGTAATCGTAGGCTTCCCAAGAGGTGCGAAAGTCGGGTTCGGTGACGATTTCGCCCAAAGGCGTGCCGGCGCGGTTGAGGTCAATGTAGGAATATTTATCAACTTCGGGCAGCCCATCGTGGACGTTTTTGCCCGCATCTTCTTCGAGGTGCATCCGCGTAATGTTAATGGTTTTCGGTTTCCACTCGCGGGCGTGTCCGCCTTCGTCGCGTTCGGCGGTCATAATTTCCAGTATGCCATGTTCGCTAAACGGTTGGTCATATTGTGAAATTTGATAGCCTTTGGGCAAATCCGGGTAAAAATAGTTCTTGCGGGCGAAGATGGAACGCTCTTTTATCGTCAACCCCAACGCCAACGCCGCCTTTGCGCCTAGCTCCACAGCCCGCCAGTTTAAGACCGGCAACGCGCCCGGCAGCCCCAAACAAGTGGGGCAA